>NZ_JBEOZK010000033.1:0-65864 GCF_040297565.1 Streptomyces sp. NPDC001728 | reverse complement strand
CGGTGTCCCTGTTCTTTGCGCCGCGGCCCGCGTTGTTGTCAGCCCCGAGGCGCGCCCCCTGCCTGGCGCCGGCGGCCCCCCCCCCGCCGCCGCCCCCCCCCCCCCGCCGGGGCCCCCCCCCTTCCGCGTGCTGCGGGCCCCGGATCAGGCCTTGACGCGGACTTCCTTGCGGAGCTTGGCGGTGATGGCGGCGGCGTCCTCGGCGGAGCCGGCCTTCCCCGCGAGCAGCGAGGCCGTGTCGACCGGGACGACCATGCCCACGGTGCTGTGGTCGGCCCACACGCACATCGTCATGGTCATCGCGGGAGCGCCCGTGCCGGCGTCGGCCTTGGTCTTGAGCTGCTGGCACTTGAGGACGGCGCCGTCGAGCTCGGACGGCTTGTACTCCTGCGGGCTGCCGACCAGCTCCGGGGATTCGGCCTTGTCCTTGTCCTTGTCGGCCTCGGCCTTCGTGGCGGTGAAGATGGCGTCGACGACCGCCTCGGGGTCGTCGATCTCGCCGTAGAGGCCGTTGAACTGGAGCATCTTGCTCGCCAGCGGGTTGGCCTTGTTCTCCACCTGGTAGGTGGCCTTGGCCTCCTGGGCGTTCTTGACGCCGTTCTTCTCGGCCTCCTTCAGGGAGTCCTTCTCGGAGGAGGACCCCTTGTCGGGAGCCTTCTTGTACTCACCGAGGACCGTGGCCGGCGTGACCAGCTTGTGGGGGCCGTCGTTCGCGACCGAGGAACCGCCGCCGCCGAGCACGAAGTACGCGCCCACGCCGATCGCCGCGACCACCGCCACCCCGCCGATGATCCAGCCGGCCTTCGACTTCTTCGGGGCCGGGGGGTGCGGCACATAGCCGCCGGGGCCCTGGGGGGCGCCGTACTGCGGCTGCTGGCCGTACGGGCCGGGCTGCTGGGGCTGCTGCGGGTAGCCGTAGGGGGGCTGCTGCTGCGGCGGAACGCCCTGCGGGGCCTGCTGGGGGTAGCCGTACCCGGGCTGGGGCGCCTGCGGCTGCCCGTACGGCCCCGGCTGCTGCGGCTGCTGGCCGTAGGGGCCCGGCTGGCCGTAGGGACCGGGCTGCTGGGGCGGCTGGCCGCCGTACGGTCCCGGCTGGTTGTAGCTCATCGACAGGTTCCCCTCACAGGATGTTTATGCCTGCCGAACATCCTGGCGGAACCGCCGGGGCGGAAGTGCGGCGGGGGCCACACCGTTACCGAACCAAAGCGTTTCAGGACAGGGCGAGGACACCCCTAAACTGGCCCCGTGACCGAGAACACTCAGCAGCAGACAGCGCCCACCACCGAACTGCCGACCACCTACGCGCCGGCCGAGGTAGAGGGGCCGCTGTACGAGCGCTGGGTAGACCGGGGGTACTTCGAGGCCGACGCGAAGAGCGAGAAGCCTCCGTACACCATCGTCATCCCGCCGCCGAACGTCACGGGCTCGCTCCACCTGGGCCACGCCTTCGAGCACACGCTGATCGACGCCCTCACCCGCCGCAAGCGCATGCAGGGCTTCGAGACGCTGTGGCAGCCCGGCATGGACCACGCCGGCATCGCCACCCAGAACGTCGTCGAGCGCGAGCTCGCCAAGGAGGGCAAGTCCCGCCACGACCTGGGCCGTGAGGCCTTCGTCGAGCGCGTCTGGGAGTGGAAGGCCGAGTCCGGCGGTCAGATCGCCGGCCAGATGCGGCGCCTCGGTGAGGGGCTGGCGTGGAGCCGGGACCGCTTCACCATGGACGAGGGGCTGTCCCGCGCCGTCCAGACCGTCTTCAAGAAGATGTTCGACGACGGGCTGATCTACCGCGCCGAGCGCATCATCAACTGGTGCCCGCGCTGTCTGACGGCCATCTCCGACATCGAGGTCGACTACCAGGACGACGACGGCGAGCTCGTCTCCATGAAGTACGGCGAGGGAGACGAGACCATCGTCGTCGCGACGACCCGCGCCGAGACGATGCTCGGTGACACCGCCGTCGCCGTCCACCCCGACGACGAGCGTTACGCCCACCTGATCGGCAGGCAGATCAAGCTGCCGCTGACCGACCGCACGATCCCGGTCGTCGCCGACACCCATGTCGACCCGGAGTTCGGCACCGGCGCCGTCAAGGTGACCCCGGCGCACGACCCGAACGACTTCGCCATCGGCCAGCGCCACGACCTCGAGTCCATCGAGGTCCTCGACGAGCGCGGTGTGATCACCGTCCACGGTCCGTTCCAGGGCCTGGACCGCTTCGAGGCCCGCTCCGCGATCGTCGCCGCGCTGCGCGCCGATGGCCGGATCGTCGCCGAGAAGCGCCCGTACGTCCACTCCGTGGGCCACTGCTCGCGCTGCAAGACGACGCTGGAGCCCCGTCTGTCCCTCCAGTGGTGGGTCAAGGTCGAGACGCTGGCCAAGGCCGCCGGCGACGCGGTCCGTGACGGCCGGGTCGACATCCACCCCGCCGACATGTCGCAGCGGTACTTCGACTGGGTCGACAACCTCAACGACTGGTGCATCTCGCGCCAGCTCTGGTGGGGTCACCGCATCCCGGTCTGGCACGGTCCCGACGGCGAGCTGGTCTGCGTCGGCCCCGACGAGGAGCCGCCCACGGGCGAGGGCTGGACCCAGGACACCGACGTCCTCGACACGTGGTTCTCGTCCGGCCTGTGGCCGTTCTCCACGCTCGGCTGGCCGGAGAAGACGCCGGACCTGGAGAAGTTCTACCCGAACTCCGTCCTGGTCACCGGCTACGACCTGATGTTCTTCTGGGTCGCCCGGATGATGATGTTCGGCATGTACGCGATGGACGGCCAGCCGCCGTTCCGCACGATCGCGTTCCACGGCATGGTCCGTGACGAGTTCGGCAAGAAGATGTCGAAGTCCTTCGGGAACACGGTCAACCCGCTCGACTGGATGGACAAGTACGGCTCGGACGCCCTGCGCTTCACGCTGGCCAAGGGCGCCAACCCGGGCGTCGACGTCCCGATCGGCGAGGACTGGGTGCAGGCGTCCCGGAACTTCGCCAACAAGATCTGGAACGCGACCCGGTTCGCCATGATGAACGGCGCCACGATCGAAGGCCCCCTGCCCGACGTCTCCGAGATGTCCGCGACCGACCGCTGGATCCTGTCCCGGCTCAACGAGACGGTCGCGCAGGTCGACGCTTACTACGAGGACTTCCAGTTCGCCAAGCTCAGCGAGGCGCTCTACCACTTCGCGTGGGACGAGGTCTTCGCCTGGTACGTCGAGCTGTCGAAGACCACGTTCTTCGCGGGCGGCGAGGGCGCCAAGGTCTCCGGCCGCGTCCTCGGCGAGGTCCTGGACGTCATGCTGCGCCTGCTGCACCCGATCGTCCCGTTCGTCACCGACACCCTGTGGACCACCCTCACCGGCGGCGAGTCCCTGGTGATCGCCGACTGGCCCAAGGACTCCGGTTTCCGCGACGAGGCCGCGGAGAAGGAGATCGAGCTGGTCCAGCGGGTCGTCACCGAGGTCCGCCGCTTCCGCAAGGAGCAGGGCCTCCAGGACGCCCAGAAGGTGCCGGCCCGCCTCACCGTCGACGGCACCCCGCTCGTCGCGCACGAGGCCGCCATCCGGCAGGTCCTGCGGCTCCAGCCGGAGGGCGAGGGCTTCGCCGCCACCGCCTCCCTGCCGGTCGCCGGAGCCACCGTCGCGCTCGACCTGTCGGGCACGATCGACGTGGCCGCGGAGCGCAAGCGCCTCGCGAAGGACCTCGCCGCGGCGGAGAAGGAGAAGGCCCAGGCGAACGGGAAGCTCGGCAACGAGGCCTTCCTCGCCAAGGCCCCGGACAACGTGGTCGACAAGATCCGCACCCGCCTCGCCAAGGCGGAGGAGGACATCGCCCGCATCGAGACCCAGCTGGCGAGCCTGCCGCAGGCCTGACCCACGGCATGAGGAGGGCCCGGAACCGCTCGTCGGTTCCGGGCCCTTCTGCAAAGCGGACGAAGTGCCCGATGTCACACAAGACGGGACTTCAGGTCCTCGGCGCCGGGACCAAAGACCTTGGATGATGGGGGGCATGCACCGCCTCCCCTCCGTCCCCGCACTGCGCCGCTGCGTGGACCGGTGGGCGGTCTCGCCCCGCGCCCTCGACGTCGTCGCCGCGCTCAGCGCCTTCGGTCTGATGGTGCTGGACGTGCCGGGGCTCGCCCGCGCCGACAACTCCCTCACCGGGGTCACCGCGACGCTGGTCCTCGCCGCCGGAGCGGCCACCCTGGTGTTCCGGCGCCGACTGCCGTGGCTCCCGTACCTCGTCGCGCTCGGCCTGATGGGGTGGCTGCACGAGCTGACCATGATCCAGTTCGCGCTGTACTCGATAGGCCGCTACCGGGGGCGCCGCGCCGCGATCGCCGCGACACTGCTGTACGCCGCCGTCGCCTACGGCCTCTTCCAGACGCCCGGCTGGCCCGCCCGGCACGGCGACACCCTCAGCGACTTCCTGAGCCTGGTCGTCCCGATCGGCGTCCTCTCGGCGGGCGTCGGCATCGCCGCGTACCGGCAGGACCTCGTGCGTGCCCTGGAGGTTCAGCGGCGCGGGGCCGCCGCCCGGCAGGCCGTCCAGGAGGAGCGGATCTCCGTCGGCCGGGACGTCCACGACCTGGTCGGCCGTGAGCTGACCGTCCTCGCGGTACGGGCCGAGGTCCTCGCCGTACGGGCCAGGGGAGAGGCCCACCAGCGGGACTTCGAGGAACTCGCGGACACCGCCCGGCGCGCCCACCTCATGCTCAACGAGACGATCGTGCGCCGCGCCGACCGGGACACCGCCACCCCCGGCCTCGAAGAGCTCGCCGCGCTCGCCGGGGAGAGCGAACGGATGGGCAGCCCCGTGGAACTGACGGTCGCCGAGGAGGCGAAGGCCCTGTCGCCGCTGCGGCAGGCGGCCGTCCACCGGGTCGTCCAGGAATGCCTGACGAACGCGGCGAAGCACGCGCCCGGCCTGCCCGTCGCGGTCACCATCGCGGTGGAGGGCCCCGACCTGCGGATCGAGGTCCGCAACCCGCTGCCGGAGGACCCACCGGACCGCGCCCCGGTCTCGACCGGCACGGGACTCCTCTCGATGGAGGAGCGCGTCACCAGCATGGGCGGCACGCTGAAGGCCCACCGGGAGCGGGACGAGTACGTGGTGACGGCGGGGCTGCCGACCGGGCTGACGCGCTGAGCGTCGCCGCGGCGACGCGCGGCGGACCGCTACCGCGCTCCCTCGCTCAGCGGACCGTCTCCGCCTTCCCCAGGACCCGCTGGAGTGAGTCGAAGTCCTCCACGCACCGGCCCGAGCCCAGGGCCACGCAGTCCAGCGGCGCGTCCGCGACGAAGACCGGGATGCCCGTCGCCGAGGCCATCCGCAGGTCCAGGCCGGACAGCAGCGCCCCGCCGCCGGTCAGCACGATGCCGTGCTCCATGACGTCGCCGGACAGCTCGGGCGGGCACTCCTCCAGGGTCACCCGGACGGCCGCGATGATCGCCTCCACCGGTTCGTCCAGCGCCGCCCGTACCTCCGGCACCGTCAGTTCCACCGTCCGGGGCAGCCCGCTGACCTTCTCCCGGCCGCGGATGGTGAAGGTCCGCCGCTCCAGCTCCTCGCCGCCCGGCACCGGCCACGCCGTGCCGATGGCGACCTTGACGTCCTCCGCGGTCCGCTCGCCGATGAGCAGCGAGTGCTCCTTGCGGACGAAGTCGATGACGGCCGCGTCGAGACGGTCGCCGCCCACCCGGAGCGACTGGGCCGTGACGATCCCGCCCAGCGAGATCACGGCCACCTCGGTCGTACCGCCGCCGATGTCGACGACCATCGAGCCGCGCGGGTCGGAGACCGGCAGCCCGGCGCCGATCGCCGCCGCCATCGGCTCCTCGATCAGATGGACCGCACGGGCCCCCGCCGACAGGGAGGCGTGCACGATGGCCCGCCGCTCGACCTGGGTCACCCCGCTGGGGACGCACACCACCATTCGGGTACGGGGCCGCCGCCGGCCCGGGACGGCCTTGCGCACGAAGTGCCGGATCATCTCCTCGGCCGCCTCGTAGTCGCTGATCACGCCGTCCCGCAGCGGGCGGATCGCGGTGATCGAACCCGGCGTACGACCGATGGTCTCCTTGGCCTCCGTACCGACCGCGAGCGCGTGCCGCGAGCCCTCCCGCACCGCCACCACGGACGGTTCGTTGAGCACGATGCCCCGGCCGCGCGCGTAGAGGAGTGTGTTGGCCGTGCCGAGGTCGATCCCTATGTCCATGATCGCCAAGTTTGCCCGGCCGGCCCGGCGGACGGTGGACCGAAGGTCCCGAAAGGGGTGGGTCCATGGTCCTGTCGGTACCGCTCCGTAGACTGGGCCCGTGAGCGAGCCGAGCGACCCGAATGACCAGTTCGACGACATCGTCGACAACGAGACGAACCGCGACCCCGACCTGGCGGTGATCGAGGCCGGCAGCCGCACCCTGCGCACGCGGGGCGGCGCCCCGCAGGGCGACCCCGTGCCCGGCCGTCCCGAGGACCCGGATCTGGACAAGGCCCTGCGCGAGGTCGAGACCGAGCTGTCCACCCGCTGGGGCGAGACCAAGCTGGACCCCTCGGTCACCCGCATCGCGGCCCTGATGGACGTCCTCGGCGATCCGCAGCGCGCGTACCCCTCGATCCACATCACCGGCACCAACGGCAAGACGTCGACGGCCCGCATGATCGAGGCCCTGCTCGGCGCCTTCGAGCTGCGCACCGGGCGGTACACCTCGCCGCACGTGCAGACCATCACCGAGCGGATCAGCCTGGACGGCGCCCCGATCTCCGCCGAGCGGTTCATCGAGACGTACCAGGACGTCAAGCCGTACGTGGAGCTGGTCGACGCCCGGGAGGAGTACCGGCTCTCCTTCTTCGAGGTCCTCACCGCGATGGCGTACGCGGCCTTCGCCGACGCCCCGGTCGACGCGGCCGTCGTCGAGGTCGGCATGGGCGGCACCTGGGACGCGACGAACGTCATCGACGCCTCCGTCGCCGTCGTCACCCCGATCGACCTGGACCACACCGACCGTCTCGGCGGGACGACCGCCGAGATCGCCGGCGAGAAGTCCGGGATCATCAAGCAGGGCGCGACCGTGATCATGGCCCAACAGCCGGTGGACGCGGCGCAGGTCCTGCTGAGGAAGGCCGTCGAGGCGGACGCCACGGTCGCCCGCGAGGGCATGGAGTTCGGCATCGTCTCCCGCGAGGTCGCGGTCGGCGGACAACTCCTCACCCTGCGCGGCCTGGGCGGCGAGTACGACAACGTCTTCCTGCCGCTGCACGGCGCCTACCAGGCGCACAACGCGGCGGTGGCGCTCGCGGCGGTCGAGGCCTTCTTCGGGATCGGCGCGGAGCACGCCCGCACGCTGGACCTGGACACGGTCCGTCAGGCCTTCGCGCGGGTGGCCTCGCCCGGCCGCCTGGAGATCGTCCGCTCCTCCCCGACGGTCGTCCTGGACGCCGCGCACAACCCGCACGGCGCGCGGGCGACGGCGGAGGGGATCCGCGAGGCCTTCGGCTTCTCGCGGCTCGTCGGCGTGGTCTCCACGAGCGGCGACAAGGACGCCCGGGGTCTCCTTGAGGCCTTCGAGCCGATCTTCGCGGAGGTCGTCGTCACGGCGAACTCCAACCCCCGTGCCACCGACGTGGACGCGCTGGCCGCCGTCGCCGTCGAGGTCTTCGGCGAGGACCGGGTCGTCGTCGAACCGCGGCTGCCCGACGCCATCGAGGCGGCCATCACCCTCGCGGAGGAAGAGGCCGAGTACGGCGGCGCGGGTGTCCTGGTGACCGGTTCGATCTTCACGGTCGGCGACGCCCGACTGCTGCTGCGGAGGGGCTGATCCGATGCGTACGCTCTGTTCCTCGACGCTCATCGGCGAGTTCTTCGTGATCGGCTTCGCCGGACTCGTCGCCATGAAGGACGACAGCCTCACGACGTCCACCGTGTGGTGGGTCTGCGGGATCGCCATGGTCCTCTCGGTGCTGCTGTGCGGGATGATCACCCGCCCCGGCGGTGTGCAGCTCGGCTGGGCCCTCCAGATCGCCCTGATCGCCAGCGGCTTCTTCGTGCCGACCATGTTCTTCCTCGGCGCGGTCTTCGCCGGCCTGTGGTGGGCCTCCGTCCACTACGGCCGCCGCATCGACGACATCAAGGCCCGCTGGGCGGACGCGCAGGCCGCCGGGGCCTCGGCAGGGCCTGACGCTGCGTAATCGAGGGGCGTGCGGGGCCTGTAGCCTCGGAGGTCCCGCACACCGCTTTTCCGAAGGAGTTCCCCCGTGAGCCAGCGCACGCTCGTCCTGCTCAAGCCCGACGCCGTCCGCCGTGGCCTGGTCGGCGAGATCATCGGCCGCATCGAGCGCAAGGCCGGCTGGACCCTGGCGGCCCTGGAGCTGCGCGACCTGGACCAGGAGACCCTGGAGCAGCACTACGGCGAGCACAAGGGCAAGCCCTTCTACGAGCCGCTGATGGGCTTCATGTCCTCCGGTCCCGTCGTCGCGCTCGTCGTCGAGGGGGAGCGGGTCATCGAGGGCGTCCGCCAGCTGGCCGGCCCGACCGACCCGATCGCCGCCGCCCCGGGTTCGATCCGCGGCGACTTCGGCACCATCGTCCGGGAGAACCTGATCCACGCCTCCGACTCCGAGGAGTCCGCGGCCCGTGAGCTGAAGATCTTCTTCCCGGGTCTCGTCTGACGAGAAGTCAGCCGAACGCAGCAGCCTGTGGGGCGACCGAAGGAATTTCGGTCGCCCCCACGCATATGAACGCCGAACCCGGGAACGGATCGCCGCGTCCTACCGTCACCTGTACAGAGGCGGACCACCGCGCGGTATCCGTGCGGGCGGCACTACGATGGAAAACTCCACGCCGCACCACTCTCAGCCATGGGAAACAAGGGGAACTCAATGTCGTTCATCGGCCGTGACATGGCTGTCGACCTCGGGACCGCCAACACGCTGGTGTACGTCAGAGGCCGAGGCATCGTGCTGAACGAGCCGTCCGTCGTCGCGATCAACACCAACACCGGTGGCATCCTCGCGGTCGGCTCCGAGGCGAAGAAGATGATCGGCCGGACCCCCGGCAACATCGTCGCCGTGCGCCCGCTCAAGGACGGTGTGATCGCCGACTTCGAGATCACCGAGCGGATGCTCCGCTACTTCATCCTCAAGATCCACAAGCGCCGCTACCTGGCCCGCCCCCGCGTCGTCGTCTGCGTGCCCTCCGGCATCACCGGAGTCGAGCGCCGCGCCGTCATCGAGGCCTCGACGCAGGCCGGTGCCCGCCAGGTGCACATCATCGAGGAGCCCATGGCGGCGGCCATCGGCTCGGGCCTCCCGGTCCACGAGGCCACCGGCAACATGGTCGTGGACATCGGCGGCGGCACCACCGAGGTCGCCGTGATCTCCCTCGGCGGAATCGTCACGGCACAGTCGATCCGGGTCGCCGGCGACGAGCTGGACAACGCGATCATCCAGCACATCAAGAAGGAGTACTCCCTCCTCCTCGGTGAGCGCACCGCCGAGCAGATCAAGATCACCATCGGTTCGGCGTACGACCTCGACAAGGACGAGCACACCGAGATCCGCGGCCGTGACCTCGTCTCCGGTCTCCCCAAGACCGTGGTCATCTCCGCCGCCGAGGTCCGCAAGGCCATCGAGGAGCCGGTCAACGCCATCGTCGACGCGGTGAAGACCACCCTCGACAAGTGCCCGCCGGAGCTGTCCGGTGACGTCATGGACCGCGGCATCGTTCTCACCGGTGGCGGTGCCCTGCTGCGCGGCCTCGACGAGCGCCTCCGCCGCGAGACCGGCATGCCGATCCACATCGCCGAGGACCCGCTGGACTCGGTGGCGCTCGGCGCCGGCAAGTGCGTCGAGGAGTTCGAGGCCCTCCAGCAGGTCCTGGACGCCCAGCCGCGCCGATAGCACCCGCGTACCACCCGTACAGTCGCCTCACCCGTACGGTCGTTCCACCGCACCACAGTTTCACCGGCACACGCGCTTCACCCGCACAGCCGAACAACCGAACCACGAGGAAAGGCACGGCCGCCGCACGTGAGGGACACACGAGAGAGCCGGCTGCTCCTGGTGCTGCTGATCGCCATCGCGTTCGCACTGATCACGGTGGACATCCGCGGCGGACAGGAGTCACCCGTCGACGGTGCCCGGCAGGCCGCAGCCGCGGTCTTCGGGCCCGTCGAGAACGGTGTGGCGGCCGCCGTCGACCCCGTCGGCAACGCCATAGGGGCCGTCCGGGACTCCGGCGAGCGGTACACCCGCATCGCCGCCCTGGAGAAGGAGAACGCCGAACTCAAGGCGAAGCTCGGCAGCGACGACCGCAACCGCAACCGGCTCCGCGAGCTCGACACCATGCTCAAGACCGCCGGCGCCGGGCAGTACGGCATCAAGGGCGCCCAGGTCATCGCCATAGGAGCGGCCCAGGGCTTCTCCTGGACCGTCACGATCGACGTCGGCGCCCGCGACGGCATCAAGCGGGACATGACCGTCCTCAACGGCTCCGGACTCGTCGGCCGGGTCACCACCGTCGGCCCCTCCACCTCCACGGTCCTCCTCGCCAACGACCCCGACTTCACCGTCGGCACGCGCATGGAGAAGTCCGACGAACTCGGCTTCGCCACCGGCCAGGGCGACCGCCCGCTGCTCGTCCAGCTCCTCAACGGCAAGGCCAAGGTGAAGCCCGGCGACCGGCTCGTCACCTTCGGCTCGCGCGCCGACAAGCCCTTCGTGCCCGGCGTGCCGGTCGGCGAGGTCGTCCGCGTCGACCCCGCGGGCGGCGGACTCACCCGCAACATCTACGTCCGCCCGTACGTCGGCTTCACCAAGCTCGACATCGTCGGCGTCGTCGTCCAGGCCCCGCGCTCGGACCCGCGCGACGCGGTCCTGCCGCAGAAGCCGAAGCCCGCGCCGACCGTCACCGTCACGGTCACGCCGACACCGCCGGACGGGCAGCAGGCCGCCGACGGACAGAAGCCGAACACCGAGCAGCAGAGCCAGCAGAACCCGGCCCGGAACCAGCAGGACCAGGGCCAGGGCCAGGACCAGGGGGCCGTGACACCGTGAAGTTCAACCGGATCCTCCTCTCCGCCACCCTGATCGTGGTGGCCATGGTCGTCCAGGTCTCCGTCCTCGCCCGGCTCCAACTCCCCGGCGCCGTGCCCGACCTGGTCCTGCTCACCGTCGTCGGCCTGGCCCTCGTGTACGGACCCGTCAGCGGTTCGCTCATCGGCTTCACCGCCGGCCTCCTCGCCGACCTGGCCCCGCCCGCCGACCACGCCGCCGGCCGCTACGCCCTGGTGCTCTGCGTCGTCGGCTACCTCGTCGGCCTCGCCCGGCCCGAGAACGGCCGGCTGACCTCCGCCGCCGGCCCCATGGCCGTCGTCGTCGCGGCGGCCGTCGGCTCCACCCTGCTGTACGCGGGCGTCGGCGCCCTCGTCGGGGACACCGCAGCCCGCCATGTCGGCCTGGGGTTCCTGCTGTTCACCGCCGCCGTCTACGACCTGCTCCTCGCGCCCTTCACGGTGCCGCTCATCATGGCGCTGGCCCGCCGCGCGGAGAACGACCCGCTCGCCGACGCCGGCGGGGGCAACGGCGCCGACGTCGCCTCGGGCTGGCTCTCCACCGGCACCGGCCTGAGGATCGGCACCCAGCGCGGCGGCCTGCGCGTCAAGGCCGCCCGGAGCCGCGCCTCACGGGCCGGACGCATCAAGGGAGTCAAGCGACTGTGACCGAGGGGGCACCGGCAGTATGAGCAACATTCCCGAGACAGGGCGGACCCCCCGGGTCCAGATCCGGCTCATGGTCATCCAGATCCTCGTCTTCTCGCTGCTGCTGACCCTGGGGGGCCGGCTCTGGTACCTCCAGATCCGCAACGGCAAGGAGTACACCGACGAGGCGAAGAACAACCACGTCCAGCAGGTCGTGCAGCCCGCCGTGCGCGGCTCCGTCCTCGACGCCCGCGGCGTCCCGCTCGCCGACAACGAGACCCGGCTCGTGGTCTCCGCGTCCCGCACCGAGCTGATGAAGATGAAGGACCGGGGCAAGTCCGTCCTGACCCGGCTCGCCGACGTCCTCGACATGAAGCCCGACGACGTCATCAACAAGATCCGGCTCTGCGACGCCAAGACCCCCAAGCCCTGCTGGAACGGCTCGCCCTACCAGCCGATCCCGGTCACCGACGAGGCCACCACCCAGCAGGCCCTCCAGATCCGGGAGCGCGCCGAGGACTTCCCCGGCATCACCGCCGAACCCACCGCCGTACGCCGCTACCCGGCCCCCGGCAAGTCCCGCACCTCCCAGGTCCTCGGCTACCTCTCGCCGGTCACCGACCAGGAGATCGAGAAGGCCAAGGACACCGACTCGCCGTTCCTCCGCTCCGACCAGGTCGGCCGCTCCGGCCTGGAGCGGACGTACGACAAGCAGCTGCGCGGCAAGGCCGGCGTCACCCGCTACGAGGTCGACAACCTCGGCCGGGTCATCGGCCAGGCCAAGAGCGACCCCGCCGTGCCCGGCTCCAACGTCGTCACCTCCATCGACGCCCGCGTGCAGGCGGTCGCCGAGTGGGAGCTGAACAACGCGATGCTGGAAGCCCGTAAGACCTTCGACAAGAACACCAGCGAGAACTACAAGGCCGACGCGGGCGCCGTCGTCGTCATGGAGACGAAGACCGGCCGGATCGTCGCCATGGCCTCGCTGCCCGACTACGACCCGAACGCCTGGGTCGGCGGGATCTCGGCCAAGGACTACGCGGCCCTCACCGGCAAGGACTCCAACTTCCCGCTCCTCAACCGGGCCATCCAGGGCCAGGCCGCCCCCGGCTCGATCTTCAAGGTCGTCCCGACGACCGCCGCCGTCAACGCCGGATACGACTTCAACGGGCGCTACCCGTGCCCCTCCTCGTACGCCATCGGCGGCCAGGTCTTCAAGAACTTCGAGTCCCAGGGCCACGGCTCCATCACCCTCGGCCAGGCCCTCGAAGTCTCCTGCGACACCGTCTTCTACGCCCTCTCCCACCAGCAGTGGCAGAAGGACGGCGGGATGAAGCCGAAGAAGGACGCCAAGGACTGGTTCTACAAGACGGCCCACCAGTTCGGCCTCGGCGCCGAGACCGGCATCGACCTCCCCAACGAGGTCACGGGCCGCGTCCCCGACCGGAAGTGGAAACAGGACTTCTGGGCGGCCAACAAGGACTACTGGTGCAAGGTCGGCAAGCGCGGCGGCACCTACGTCGAGCAGCTCTCGTACGAGAACTGCCTCGAAGGCAACCTCATGCGCGCCGGTGACTCCGTCAACTACTCCATCGGCCAGGGCGACACCCTCGTCACCCCCATCCAGATGGCCACCATCTACGCCGCCATCGCCAACGGCGGCACCCTCTGGAACCCCACCGTCGGCAAGGCCGTCATCAGCCCCGACGGCAAGAAGGTCACCGAGATCGCACCCAAGGCGCACGGCAAGCTCCCCATGGACTCCAAGACGCAGGCCTTGATAGAGGAGGCCCTCGCGGGAGTCGCGACCCGGGGTACGGCCGCCTGGCGATTCGGCGGCTGGCCGCAGGACAAGATCCCGATGCACGCCAAGACGGGCACCGCCGAGGTCTACGGCAAGCAGACGACCTCCTGGTTCGCCACGTACACCAAGGACTACTCGATCGTCATGACGATCGCCCAGGGTGGTACGGGCTCCGGCGCCTCCGGCCCCGCCGTGCGCAACATCTACGACGCGCTCTACGGACTCGACGACGCCGGCAACCAGGACCTCAAGCGGGCCCTGCTGCCCCAGCCGCAGCGGACCCTCCCGAAGATCGAGGCCGACGGCTCCATCGACGCCCCCAAGGTCGGCCCGTACGACCCCGAACTCCAGAAGACCGACCCGAACGCACCCCCGAAGCAGGACCCCACCACCCCTGCGAAGAAGCCGGACGACCAGACGCTCGCGGGACCCCCCGCCACCTGGCGGAGGGACTGAGGACCATGACCGCACCCCACGGCTTCTCCGTCTCGCGGTACGCCCCCGAGCGCGGCACGCTCGCCAAACTGGCCGCCCGCGACTCGGTGGTCCGGCGCCTCGACTGGCCGATCCTGCTGTCCGCGCTCGCGCTCTCCGGCATCGGGTCGCTGCTCGTCTGGTCCGCGACCCGCGGCCGCACCGAGCTGAACAACGGCGACCCCTACTACTTCCTCTTCCGGCACCTGCTCAACACCGGCATCGGCGTCGCCCTGATGATCGGCACGATCTGGCTCGGCCACCGCACCCTGCGCGGCGCCGTCCCGGTCCTCTACGGCCTCTCGATCGTGCTGATCCTCGCCGTCCTCACGCCGCTCGGCGCCACCATCAACGGTGCCCACGCGTGGATCGTCGTCGGCGGCGGCTTCTCCCTCCAGCCCAGCGAGTTCGTCAAGATCACGATCATCCTGGTGATGGCGATGCTGCTCGCCGCGAAGGTCGACGCCGGCGACCAGCTCCACCCCGACCACCGCACCGTCGCCAAGGCCCTCACCCTGGCCGCGCTCCCCATGGGCATCGTCATGCTGATGCCCGACCTCGGCTCGGTCATGGTCATGGCCGTCATCGTGCTCGGCGTGCTGCTCGCCTCCGGTGCCTCCAACCGCTGGGTCCTCGGCCTGATCGGCGCGGGCGTCCTCGGCGCCGTCCTCGTCACCACGCTCGGCATGCTCGACGAGTACCAGATCAACCGCTTCGCGGCCTTCGCCAACCCCGACCTCGACCCGTCCGGCGTCGGCTACAACACCAACCAGGCCCGTATCGCCATCGGCTCCGGCGGCCTCCTCGGCTCCGGGCTCTTCAAGGGCTCCCAGACCACCGGCCAGTTCGTGCCCGAGCAGCAGACCGACTTCGTCTTCACGGTCGCGGGGGAGGAGCTGGGCTTCGTCGGCGCCGGCCTGATCCTCGTCCTCCTCGGCGTCGTGCTCTGGCGGGCCTGCCGGATCGCCCGCGGCACCACCGAGCTGTACGGCACGGTCGTCGCCGCCGGCATCATCGCCTGGTTCTCCTTCCAGGCCTTCGAGAACATCGGCATGACGCTCGGCATCATGCCGGTCGCCGGCCTGCCCCTGCCGTTCGTCTCCTACGGCGGTTCCTCGATGTTCGCCGTCTGGGTGGCGATCGGACTGCTCCAGTCGATCCGCGTACAGCGCCCGATGACCGCCTGACGGCGACTAGATTCGAGGTATGGCCGAGACGAAGCGCGAGATCGAGCGGAAGTACGAAGCCACCGGAGAGACACCCGTACCGGACCTCACCCGGGTCCGGGGGGTCTCCGAGGTCCTGGACCGGGGCGTCATGGAACTCGACGCCGTCTACTACGACACCCCCGACCTGCGCCTCGCCGCCGACGCGCTCACCCTCCGCCGCCGCACCGGCGGGGACGACGCGGGCTGGCACCTGAAGTTCCCGGTGGCCTCCGGAATCCGCGACGAGATCAGGGCCCCGCTGGCCGACACCCTGCCGGGTGAGCTGGCGGGGCTCGTGCGTTCCCGCGTCCGCGAGAGCGAGGTCGTCCCCGTCGTGCGCCTCCGCTCCGCGCGCGACGTCCGCCAGCTCGTCGACGCGGACGGCACGCTCCTCGCGGAACTCTCCGTCGACACCGTCCACGCCGAACGGCTGCCGGGCGGCGCGGTGGCCACCTGGACCGAGATCGAGGTCGAACTCGCCGACGACACCGACCCGGCGTTCCTGGACGCCGTGGAGAAACGCCTCCGGAAGGCGGGCATCGGACCCGCCGCGTCGGCGTCGAAACTGGCGAGGGCGCTGGCGGAGACGGGCGGCGGGCCACGGACGAAGGCCGCCCCCGGCAAGCCCGGCACCGCCGGGGCCGCCGTCCTCGCCTATGTCCGCGAACAGGTCGAGGCGATCGTCGCGTACGACCCCGGCGTCCGGCGCGACCTGCCCGACGCCGTGCACCAGATGCGCGTCGCCTGCCGGCGGCTGCGCAGCGCCTTCAAGACGTACCGGCGCGTCCTCGACCGCGAACGCACCGACCCTCTCGGCGAGGAACTGAAGTGGCTCGCCGCGGAACTCGGCGTCGCCCGCGACCAGGAAGTCCTCGACGAACGGCTGCGCGCCCGCGTGAAGGCCCTGCCCCGCACCCTCGTCCTCGGCCCGGTCAGGGCCCGGCTGCGCTTCCGGGCCGTCGCCCTCGGCGCGGACGCCCGGCAGCAGGCCCTCACCGCCCTCGACTCCGCCCGCCACCTCGCCCTCCTCGAAGCCCTCGACGCGCTCCTCGCCGACCCGCCGCTGGGCAAGGCGGCGGGCCGCGACGCCCGGAAGGTCCTCGCCCGCGCCGTCCGCCATGACCACGACCGGCTCGCCGGCCGGATCGGGCACGCCCTCGCGCTCGACCCCGGCCACGAGCGCGACCTCGCCCTCCACGAGGCCCGCAAGGCCGCCAAACGCGCCCGCTACGCGGCCGACGCGGCCCGCCCCACCCTCGGCAAGCCCGCGAAGCGGCTCGCGAAACGGGTGAAGGCCGTGCAGTCCCTGCTGGGCGAGCACCAGGACGCCGTCGTCGCCCGCGCGGCCCTGCGCGAACTGGCCGTCCAGGCCCACGGCGCCGGCGAGTCGGCCTTCACCTGGGGACTCCTGTACGGAAGGGAGGAAGCCGCCGCCGAGGCGGCGGAACGGGAGCTGCCCGAGGTCTGGGCCCGTGCCTCGGCCCCGGGACTCAAGGCGGCTCTGAGCCGCTGAGCACCGGGGTACGCTTGAGAGTCGCCCCCCTGCCAGCTCACGAAGGTTCGAGATGTCTGCTGCCGAGTCTGTCTTCCCGCAGCTCGAAGCTCTGCTCCCGCACGTGCAGAAGCCGATTCAGTACGTCGGTGGAGAGCTGAACTCCACGGTCAAGCCCTGGGAGTCCGCCGACGTCCGCTGGGCGCTGATGTACCCGGACGCGTACGAGGTCGGTCTGCCCAACCAGGGCGTCATGATCCTGTACGAGGTGCTCAACGAGCGCGAGGGCGTCCTCGCCGAGCGCACCTACAGCGTCTGGCCGGACCTCGAAGAGCTGATGCGGGAGCACCGGGTCCCGCAGTTCACGGTCGACAGCCACCGGCCCGTCGGCGCGTTCGACGTCTTCGGCCTGAGCTTCTCCACGGAGCTCGGCTACACGAACATGCTCACGGCCCTGGACCTCGCGGGCATCCCGCTGGAGGCGAAGGACCGCACCGTCGACCACCCGATCGTGCTCGCCGGCGGCCACGCCGCCTTCAACCCCGAGCCGATCGCGGACTTCATCGACGCGGCGGTCATCGGCGACGGCGAGCAGGCCGTCCTCGACATGACCGAGATCATCCGCGCCTGGAAGGCCGAGGGCAGGCCGGGCGGTCGCGAGGAGGTCCTCTTCCGCCTCGCGAAGACCGGCTCGGTGTACATCCCGCGCTTCTACGACGTCGAGTACCTGCCGGACGGCCGCATCGGCCGTGTCGTGCCCAACAGGTCCGGTGTCCCGTGGCGCGTCTCCAAGCACACCGTCATGGACCTCGACGAGTGGCCCTACCCCAAGCAGCCCCTCGTGCCGCTCGCGGAGACCGTCCACGAGCGCATGTCCGTCGAGATCTTCCGTGGCTGCACCCGCGGCTGCCGTTTCTGCCAGGCCGGCATGATCACGCGCCCCGTGCGGGAGCGAAGCATCACCGGCATCGGCGAGATGGTCGAGAAGGGCCTCAAGGCGACGGGCTTCGAGGAGGTCGGCCTCC
Source organism: Streptomyces sp. NPDC001728 (assembly GCF_040297565.1). Classification (NCBI taxonomy): domain Bacteria; kingdom Bacillati; phylum Actinomycetota; class Actinomycetes; order Kitasatosporales; family Streptomycetaceae; genus Streptomyces; species Streptomyces sp. NPDC001728. The sequence continues at coordinate 48,170 of NZ_JBEOZK010000033.1, read as the reverse complement.
TCTCGCTCTCCTCGGCGGACCACTCCGAGATCGGTGAGATCGCGAAGGGCCTCGCGGACCGGTACACGGAGGACAAGGTGGGCCTGTCCCTCCCGTCCACCCGCGTCGACGCGTTCAACGTCGACCTGGCCAACGAACTGACCAGGAACGGACGCCGCTCCGGCCTCACCTTCGCCCCCGAGGGCGGCTCCGAGCGCATGCGCAAGGTCATCAACAAGATGGTCTCGGAGGAGGACCTCATCCGGACCGTCTCCACCGCGTACGGCAACGGCTGGCGCCAGGTGAAGCTGTACTTCATGTGCGGCCTGCCGACGGAGACCGACGAGGACGTCCTCCAGATCGCCGACATGGCGATGAACGTGATCGCCGAGGGCCGCAAGGTCTCCGGCCAGAACGACATCCGCTGCACCGTCTCCATCGGCGGCTTCGTGCCCAAGCCGCACACCCCGTTCCAGTGGGCCCCGCAGCTGTCGGCCGAGGAGACGGACGAGCGGCTGCGCAAGCTCCGCGACAAGATCCGCGGCGACAAGAAGTACGGCCGCTCGATCGGCTTCCGCTACCACGACGGCAAGCCCGGCATCGTCGAGGGCCTGCTCTCGCGCGGCGACCGCCGCATCGGCGCCGTCATCCGCGCGGTCTACGAGGACGGCGGCCGCTTCGACGGCTGGCGCGAGCACTTCTCGTACGACCGCTGGATGGCCTGCGCGGAGAAGACGCTGCCCGACTTCGGCGTCGACGTCGCCTGGTACACGACCCGCGAGCGCACCTACGAGGAGGTCCTGCCCTGGGACCACCTGGACTCCGGTCTCGACAAGGACTGGCTCTGGGAGGACTGGCAGGACTCCCTCGACGAGACCGAGGTCGAGGACTGCCGCTGGACACCGTGCTTCGACTGCGGCGTGTGCCCCGCGATGCAGACCGAGATCCAGGTCGGCCCGACGGGCAAGAAGCTGCTGCCGCTGACGGTCAAGAAGTAGCCGCCACTACGTGAGTGAGGAGCGCCCGGACTGTCCGTCCGGGCGCCTCTCGCCGTTCGGCGTCAGGGTTTCGCGGCGAAGGCGTCGATGGTGACGACCAAGCGGTCGCGTACGTCGTGCGGGATCTTCAGCCGGAGGCCTACGACAGGGGCGCGCACCCCTTTCACCTTCGTGCGGGTCACCTCGCACGTGACCCCCACGCGGCGCAGGTCCTCGGCCATGGCCTCCGTGCCGCCCGCTTCCCACACCTCCCGGAAGGTCCTGCCGTTGTGGACGAGGACCCAGCGGTCCTGCGTGATCTCGGGATCGACGGCGCTCAGCTCCTCCGTGAGCTTGTCGAGCGCCTTCTCGGCACGCTCGCGGGCGAAACGCGTCTTCGAGAAACGACCTCCCGGCTCGAGTTCCGCCATGTAGTGGGAGATGGCCTCTTCGAGCCGCTTCGCCTCGGCGCGTGCCTCCGCACCGTGGGCGTAGTCGCGGACCTGAACGGGGACGTCCCCGAGAACACGCAGTACGTCGCTCAAGAGGACATCGACCACGTCCTGCGGGTTTGGTGAGCCGAGCCCGCCGCCCTTGCATCTCCCGCAGCGGAGGTAGGCGTAACTCCGCCCGTTGCTCCTTGTCTTCTGTACGGTCATGTTGGTCGAGCAATCGACACAGATCAGCACGCCGAGGAACTGCGTCGCGCCGCCGGCCTGCCGGGTGGGCTGGCTCTTGCCCCTTCGGTCGAGTGCCGCTTGAAGAGTCTCGAACTCCTCCTCGGTGAAGACCGGGGGACCGACCCGTACCGGCTTCCCGTCGTTGCCGACGATGATCCTGCTCCGCCGTCTTCCGCCCTGCTTGTTCTCCTCGACTCGGTAGCCCATGAGCGCGGGGTTGCGCAGGCGCCGGAGGAGAGTTGACGTGGTGAGCCCCGCTGACATGAGCCCGGAGCGAACGAGGCAGAGGGCCATGCGCCGGCCGGATACGCCCCTGAGCGCCATGGCGCGAGCCCAGTGCAGAGCCTTGCGAGCGCCCGGCTCGACGGCGAGGGCCGCCCTTCCGTCCACCTTCGTCGTGATGTAGCCGTACGTCGGCTTGCCGACGAGCCATGAGTCCTGGGTGCGCGCGTAGTCCCACAACGACGTGACACGGGTCGACGTGTTCGCCGCCTCGATCTCGGCGATGCCGCCGATGAGCGTGACCATGATTCGGCCCACCGTCGTGCCGAGGTCGATCGTGTCGTTCTTCGATACGAGGTTCTTCCCGTACAGCTCGCACCACTCGATCATGGTGGACAGGTCCGTCGTGCGACGGATGAAGCGGTCGAGCTTCCAGAAGAGCAGAGCGTCGAACTCTGGGGCCCGGTTGTTCAGCCACTCCCCGAGTTCCTTCCGCCTCCACGGTGGAACCTTCGTCGCCGACACGTTGAGATCGGAGGCGACGCCGACGACGCGATACCCCTTCTCTCTGGCCAGGAGACGCAGGTCGAGTTCCTGCCGCACCGGCGATGTCGTGTCTTCCGTAAGTACGGACAGACGGATGGAGAGGAGCGCGCGCGGAGCGTCCTCGGGGAGCAGAGCCTCGGCCCGCTGCAGGTCCTCCAGGAGAGCCAGGTCCGAGGCGGTCCAATCGCTCTCGATGCCGTACGTCATCATGGTCACGGAGAGTACGGATTGAACGTCAAGTTGTGTCGGTTTTTCCCTCATGGAAACACGCATCAGGGCATTTGATCGGGCATGCGCCTCACGGTGGGTGAATCCCCGTCCGTTGAAGAGTCACTGGGGGTGCGCTTGTGCCCAGATCGGCCCCACCGGCAAGAAGCTGCTGCCGCTGACGGTGGTCAAGTAGTAACGCTTGGATGACGGCCCGGCGAAGGGGAAACCCTTTGCCGGGCCGTTGCGTCATTGCGGGCATGAACACGGAGAACGCCAGGTCACAGCCGCCCCACGAGCCCAGTGGCTGCCTCACCGGGGTGGCGCGGGGGATCGCCCTCGTGGTGGTCCTGCCGGTCCGGCTGGTCTGGGACGCCCTGGCGTTCTGTCTGCGGCAGCTGTGGCGCTGGGTCCTCGCCCCGGTCGGCCGGGCCCTCGGATGGCTCATCGACGTGCTGCTCGTCACCCCGCTGCGGTGGCTCTGGGAGTGGGTGCTCGTCCCCGTCGGCCGGGCGCTGTGGTGGCTGGTCGACACCGTGCTCCTGACCCCCCTCGGATGGCTCTGGCGCTGGGTCCTCCTTCCGGTCGCCAAGGGCGTCTGGTGGGTCGTCGACCTGCTGCTCGTCACCCCGCTGACCTGGCTCTGGCGGTACGTGCTCGCGCCCGTCGGCCGGGCCGTCGGCGCCGCCCTCGCCTGGGCCTGGCACATCGCCGGGGTGATCTCCCGGGCCGTCGGGCGCGCCGTCGGCTGGGTGCTGTGGAACGTGATCGGGCGTCCGCTCGCCTGGACGTACCGGGTGGTCCTCACGCCCGTCGGCCACTGGCTCCGCACCTGGGTGTGGGCGCCCGTCGCCGCCGCCGCGCGGGCCGTCCGCGCCGCCGCCCGCGAGGTGCGCGTCGCCCTCTTCGGCGGAAGCCGCTGACCCGGCCCGGGGAACCCGAGGCGGCTCGGGCGCGTACTCTGGGTAGTACAACGAACGTCCCCGGAGAGGCGCCCGCCCCCGAGATCTCCCCGCGCGAGCGGGGGTGAACCGGGCGGGACCCCCAGGGCGACCCGTACATCTCGTGGACGGCGCGCACCCGCGTCGCCCCGCACCGAGGAGAAGAACCACTGGGCAAGCGACAGCCCGAAGGCCCGCCGCCCGCACCGGCGGTGCAGCGCATCCGACTGCGCTACACCAAGCGCGGCCGCCTCCGGTTCACCAGCCACCGTGACTTCCAGCGCGCTTTCGAGCGTGCGCTGCGCCGTGCCGAGGTGCCCATGGCGTACTCGGCCGGCTTCACCCCGCACCCCAAGGTGTCGTACGCCAACGCCGCCCCGACGGGTACGGGATCCGAGGCCGAGTACCTGGAGATCGCGCTCACCGCGACGCGCGACCCGGAGACCCTCCGGGCGCTGCTCGACGAGTCCCTCCCGGCCGGCCTCGACATCACCGACGCCGTCGAGGCCCGGACCTCGGGTCTCGCCGACCGGCTCACCGCCTCCGTGTGGGAGCTGCGGCTCGAAGGCGTCACCGTCGACGAGGCCGAGAAGGCCGTCGAGGCGTTTCTCGCGGCCGAGACAGTGGAAGTACAGCGCAAGACCAAGAACGGCGTCCGCACCTTCGACGCGCGTTCCGCGGTCACCGAGCTGACGGCGACGGGTACCCAGGGCGACCCCCAGGGTGATAGGCCGCTGGACAGCGCCTGTGCGATACTGCGGCTGGTTGTTCGGCACGTGACACCTGCCGTGCGACCCGACGACGTCCTGTCCGGTCTTCGAGCCGTGGCCGACCTGGCGCCGCCGGTCCCCGCTGCGGTGACCAGGCTGGCGCAGGGGCTCTTCGACGAGGAGTCCGGCACGGTGACCGACCCGCTCGCGCCCGACCGCGAGGCAGCCACGGCCGCATCTACCACTGCCGCCGAGACCGCCTCTGCGACGGCGCCGGGTGCCGGCACCGCGTAAGGAGCGGTCGTCGTAGCGCAGCCCTCGTACTCGGGAGCCACCTGGGTCGGGCCGCGCACTGACCAGGAGACTTTCGCCAGGCCGTCCGCACAGGGCGTACGGAACCGGCGAGCCAGACAAAGAGCTCCCGTGCGGCGCCCGCGCCCCGGACGGCGGCACCGCGCCCCAGGCGCGACCGTGCCGCCGGACCGGAACCAGGCGCGGCGCCCGGGAGCGTGACGGGAGAACCCCGCATGCTCGAGTCCAACGAAGACATCAACGCCCCCGGTGACAAGCTGCCGCCGCGCCGCAGGCGCCGCGCCGCTTCCCGCCCCGCCGGTCCGCCGGTGACGGGCACCTCCGCCGAGGCCGCGGCGACCGCCGAGACCCCGGCCGCCGAGGCCGCCCCGGCGGAGACCGAGGCCGCCGCGCCGCGCACCCGCCGCCGCGCCACCCGCAAGACCGCCGCACCGGTCGTCGAGACCGCCGCGGCCCCCGAGGCGGCGCCGGAGCCGGTCGTCGAGACCGTCGCCGCCGAGACCGTCGCCGCCGAGACCGTCGCCGCCGAGGCTGTCGCGTCCGAGGCCCCCGAGGCCGCCCCCGCCCGCCCGCGCCGTCGCGCCACTCGTAAGGCCACCTCGCCGGTGACCTCCACGGCCGCCGTCGAGGCGCCCGCCGAGCCGGTCGTCGAGGCCGTCGCCGCCGAGGTCGTGGAGGAGGCCGCGCCGCCGGCCCGTACCCGCCGCCGCGCCACCCGTAAGGCCACCGCACCGGCCGCCGCCGCCGAGGAGGCCGCGGAGACCGTGGTCGCCGCCGCCGAGCCGGTCGTCGAGACCGCCGCGGCCGAGGTCGTGGAAGAGGCCGCCGCGCCCGCCCCGCGTACCCGCCGCCGTGCCACCCGTCAGGCCACCTCGCCCGAGCCGGCCGCCGAGGCCGCCGCCGCCGGCGAGTCGCTGCCCACCGCCGCCGCCGCGCAGATCGCCGCCGCCGAGGCCGAGGTCACCGCCGCCGAGACCGCCGCCACCCGTGGCCGCGGCCGTCGTCGCGCGACCTCCCCGCAGTTCACCTCCGAGCCGGCCCCGGTCAGGGAGACGCGCCGCGCCGCGCGCCCCGCCGTCGCCGTCTTCCAGGCCCCGGTCTTCGCCGAGCCCATGTTCCAGACCCCGGAGACCGCCGCCGCGGCCGCCGCTGTCGTCGCCGTGGAGCCGGAGGACGAGGAGGAGACGGTCGAGGAGACCGAGGCCGTCGAGACCGAGGTCGTCGAGGCCCCCGAGCCCGCCGAGCGTGACGGGGCCGGCTCCCGCCGTCGCCGCCGTCGCCGTGGCGAGCCCGTCGCCGTCGAGCCCGTCCCGGCCACCGTCGCCGACGAGCCCGAGGTCGAGGACGTCGCCGACGAGGCGGAGGCCGAGGAGGCCGAGGAGTCGGACGAGTACGAGGACCGCCCGTCCCGCCGTCGCCGCCGTGGCGGCCGTCGTCGCCGCCGTGGCGATCTCACCGAGGCCGAGGAGGCCGAGGAGGGCGAGGAGCCGCACGCCGAGGACGACACCGACGAGTCCGAAGAGGGCGAGGAGGAGCAGGACGAGGCCGAGGGCTACGCCGGCGGCTCCAGCAGCTCCCGCCGTCGCCGTCGCCGTCGCCGTCGCAGCGGGGACGCCTCCGCCGAGGCCGAGGCCGCCGACGAGGAAGGCGTCCGTACGGTCGTCAAGGTCCGCGAGCCCCGCCCGGCCCGTGAGAAGGCCGAGCCCGGCACCGGCGCCGACGAGGTCCAGTCCATCAAGGGCTCGACCCGCCTGGAGGCCAAGAAGCAGCGCCGCCGCGAAGGCCGCGAGCAGGGCCGCCGCCGCGTCCCGATCATCACCGAGGCCGAGTTCCTGGCCCGCCGCGAGGCCGTCGAGCGCGTCATGGTCGTCCGCCAGAACGGCGAGCGCACCCAGATCGGCGTCCTCGAGGACAACGTGCTCGTCGAGCACTACGTCAACAAGGAGCAGGCCACCTCGTACGTCGGCAACGTCTACCTGGGCAAGGTCCAGAACGTCCTGCCGTCCATGGAGGCCGCCTTCGTCGACATCGGCAAGGGCCGCAACGCCGTCCTGTACGCCGGTGAGGTCAACTTCGAGGCGCTCGGCATGGGCCACGGCCCGCGCCGCATCGAGTCCGCCCTCAAGTCCGGCCAGTCGGTCCTCGTCCAGGTGACGAAGGACCCGATCGGCCACAAGGGCGCCCGTCTGACCAGCCAGGTCTCGCTGCCCGGCCGCTACCTCGTGTACGTGCCCGAGGGCTCGATGACCGGCATCAGCCGCAAGCTCCCGGACACCGAGCGCGCCCGCCTCAAGACCATCCTCAAGAAGATCGTCCCCGAGGACGCGGGCGTCATCGTGCGCACCGCCGCCGAGGGCGCGAGCGAGGACGAGCTGCGCCGCGACGTCGAGCGACTGCAGGCGCAGTGGGAGGACATCCAGAAGAAGGCGAAGAGCGGCAACGCCCCGACGCTGCTCTACGGCGAGCCGGACATGACCGTCCGGGTCGTCCGCGACATCTTCAACGAGGACTTCTCCAAGGTCATCGTCAGCGGTGACGAGGCCTGGGAGACCATCCACGGCTATGTCCACCACGTCGCCCCGGACCTCACCGACCGTCTGTCCAGGTGGACGAGCGAGGTCGACGTCTTCGCGACGTACCGGATCGACGAGCAGCTCATGAAGGCGCTGGACCGCAAGGTCTGGCTGCCGAGCGGCGGCTCGCTGGTGATCGACAAGACCGAGGCGATGATCGTCGTCGACGTCAACACCGGCAAGTTCACCGGCCAGGGCGGCAACCTCGAAGAGACGGTGACGAGGAACAACCTCGAAGCGGCCGAGGAGATCGTGCGCCAGCTGCGGCTGCGCGACCTCGGCGGCATCGTCGTCATCGACTTCATCGACATGGTCCTGGAGTCCAACCGCGACCTGGTGCTCCGTCGCCTCCTGGAGTGCCTGGGCCGGGACCGGACCAAGCACCAGGTGGCCGAGGTCACCTCGCTCGGCCTGGTGCAGATGACCCGCAAGCGGGTCGGCCAGGGCCTCCTGGAGTCCTTCTCCGAGACCTGCGTCCACTGCAACGGCCGCGGTGTCATCGTGCACATGGAGCAGCCGACCACCGCCGGTGGCGGGGGCGGCGGCAAGCGGGCGAAGAAGCGTGGCCGCGGCGGCGCCGAGCACGTCCACGAGCACGAGCACGCCGAGGCCGTGGAGACCGGGGCGGAGACCGCCGAGGCCGAGACCGAGGACGAGGTCGCCGCCGAGCTGGCCGCCCCGGTGGCCCTGCCCGAGCCGATCGCCCCGGACGAGGAGCTGTACGGCTCCATCGCCGAGGCGGAGGCCGCCGCCACGCGCGGTCGTGGCCGCCGTCGCGCCACCCGCCGGGTGTCCGCGCCGGTCGCCCCGCGGCCGGTCGTGGAGACCGAGAGCGTGGAGTTCGAGCCGAAGCCGGAGCCCGTCGTGGCGCCGGAGCCGGTCGTCGAGCAGGCCGTGGCGCCCGAGCCCGTCGTCGAGCCGGTGGCGGAGCCCGTCGCCGAGGAGACCGCGGCCCCGGCCCCGCGCGGCCGTCGCCGTGCCACCCGCCGGGCGACCTCCCCGGTCGTCTCGACCACGGAGCCGGCCGTAGAGCCGGTCGTCGAGGCCGTCGCCGAGCCGGTCGTCGAGACCGCCCCGGAGCCCGTCGCGGCGCCGGTGGCCGAGCCCGTCGTCGAGGAGGCCCCCGTGGCCGCCCCGCCGCGTGCCCGCCGCCGGGTGGTCCGCAAGGCCACCGCGCCCGCCGGTTCGCCCTCGGGCGCCGAGGAGGCGGCCGTCGTCGTGGTGACCGCGGCCCCGGCCGAGGCCGAAGCGGCGGCCGAGGCCGAGGCCGAGCCCGCCCCCGTCAAGAAGACGGCGGCGCGCAAGACCGCGGCGAAGAAGGCCACGGCCAAGAAGGCCGCCACCAAGAAGACGGCGGCGACCAAGAAGACCGCGGCGAAGAAGACCACCGCCAAGAAGGCCCCGGCCAAGAAGGCGGCGGAGAAGACCGCCGCCCCGGCCCAGGACTGACCGGCGGGTACGGGCCGCCCCCCGACCGGGGGCGGCCCGTACCGAACGGGCGAATTTGACCCTCCGAGGCCGCCGCCCGTAACCTAGACCGTCGGCGTGTCGATCGACATGCCGCGCCTCTGAGCACCTCCCTCCCGTTCGCCGGGAGAGGCCGCTCGTCCGATTCCGGAACGCCGCGGGCCCTCGGGTCCGTGTGAGCGGCTGGCTTCAGAGGTTTCGATCCCGAGTGAGAGAGAGATCCGCGTGTACGCCATCGTGCGCAGCGGTGGTCGCCAGCACAAGGTTGCTGTCGGCGACATCGTTGAAGTTGACAAGATTCCCACGGCCAAGGTCGGCGACACGGTCGAGCTCTCGACCCTGCTCGTTGTCGACGGCGACGCCGTGACCAGCGACCCGTGGGTGCTGGCCGGGATCAAGGTCCAGGCCGAGATCGTGGACCACCACAAGGGTGCCAAGATCGACATCCTGCGCTACAAGAACAAGACCGGCTACCGCCGTCGCCAGGGTCACCGCCAGCAGTACACGGCGATCAAGGTCACCGGTATCCCCGCGGCTGCGAAGTAAGAGGGACTGAGACATGGCACACAAGAAGGGCGCATCTTCCACCCGGAACGGGCGCGACTCCAATGCCCAGCGGCTCGGCGTGAAGCGCTTCGGCGGTCAGCTCGTCAACGCGGGTGAGATCCTGATCCGCCAGCGTGGCACGCACTTCCACCCCGGCTCCGGCGTCGGCCGTGGCGGCGACGACACGCTGTTCGCCCTGCAGGCCGGTTCGGTGCAGTTCGGCACCCACCGTGGCCGCAAGGTCGTGAACATCGTTCCGGTCGCCTGATCGGTTCTTTTGCGGAGGCGGACCTCACTTCCCGTACGGGAAGCGGGTCCGCCTTTCGCGTGTTACTAGATAGACGTTCAGTACGTACATAGATGGAGGCACAACCATGACCACCTTCGTGGACCGCGTCGAGCTGCATGTCGCCGCGGGTAACGGAGGCCACGGCTGCGCCTCCGTTCACCGGGAGAAGTTCAAGCCGCTCGGCGGACCCGACGGCGGCAACGGCGGCCGCGGCGGCGATGTGACCCTGGTCGTCGACCAGGCGGTCACCACGCTCCTCGACTACCACCACTCGCCGCACCGCAAGGCGACCAACGGTCAGCCCGGTGCCGGTGACAACCGCTCCGGCAAGGACGGCCAGGACCTGGTCCTGCCCGTGCCCGACGGCACCGTCGTCCTCGACAAGCAGGGCAACGTCCTCGCCGACCTCGTCGGCCAGGGCACCACCTTCGTCGCGGGCCAGGGCGGTCGCGGCGGCCTCGGCAACGCGGCGCTGTCCTCCGCGCGCCGCAAGGCCCCCGGCTTCGCGCTGCTCGGCGAGCCCGGTGAGGCGCGGGACGTCGTCCTGGAGCTCAAGACCGTCGCCGACGTGGCGCTCGTCGGCTACCCGAGCGCCGGCAAGTCCTCGCTGATCTCGGTTCTCTCGGCCGCCAAGCCGAAGATCGCGGACTACCCCTTCACCACGCTCGTCCCGAACCTGGGCGTCGTCACCGCCGGTTCGACCGTCTACACGATCGCCGACGTGCCGGGCCTCATCCCGGGCGCGAGCCAGGGCCGGGGCCTGGGCCTGGAGTTCCTCCGCCACGTGGAGCGCTGCTCGGTCCTCGTCCACGTCCTGGACACCGCGACCCTCGAATCGGACCGTGACCCGGTCAGCGACCTCGACATCATCGAGGAGGAGCTGCGGCAGTACGGCGGTCTCGAGGACCGGCCCCGCATCGTCGTCCTCAACAAGGTCGACATCCCGGACGGCCAGGACCTCGCGGACATGATCCGCCCGGAGCTGGAGGAGCGCGGCTACCAGGTGTTCGAGGTCTCCGCCGTCGCGCGGCTGGGCCTCAAGGAGCTGTCCTTCGCCCTCGCCGGCATCATCGGGGAGGCGCGCGCGGCCAAGCCGCAGGAGGAGGCGACCCGGATCGTCATCCGCCCGAAGGCCGTCGACGACGCGGGCTTCACAGTCACGTACGACGAGGCCGAGGACGTCTACCGGGTGCGCGGCGAGAAGCCGGAGCGCTGGGTCCGCCAGACCGACTTCAGCAACGACGAGGCCGTCGGCTACCTGGCCGACCGCCTCAACCGCCTCGGCGTCGAGGACCGCCTGATGAAGGCGGGCGCCCGCGCGGGCGACGGCGTCGCGATCGGCTCCGAGGAGAACGCGGTCGTCTTCGACTGGGAGCCCTCGATGATGGCCGGCGCCGAAATGCTCGGCCGCCGAGGCGAGGACCACCGCCTGGAGGCCCCCCGCCCGGCGGCCCAGCGCCGCCGCGACCGTGACGCGGAACGTGACGACGCGCAGCGCGAGTACGACGAGTTCGACCCGTTCTAGTGGGTCTCGGGGGCCGGGCCTTGGGCCCGGCCCCCTTTGGGTGCTGGTGGGGGCACGTAGGATTCCCGGGTGAGTGAGAGTTCCCGGCCGTTGGGCCCCGCGCGTGTCAGTGTCGTCGTCATCGCGTACAACGACGCGGCGCACGTCGGTGACGCCGTGCGTTCCGCGCTCGCGCAGGGGGACGCCGTCGGTGAGGTGATCGTCGTCGACGACGCCTCCGGGGACACGACCCCCGAGGTGCTCGCCGGGTTCGCCGGCGAGCCGCGCGTACGGCCGCTGCCGCGGACCGAGAACAGCGGCGGCTGTGGCACCCCCCGTAACGACGGCATCGCCGCCGCCGCCCACCCCTATGTCCTGTTCCTGGACAGCGACGACCTGCTCCTGCCCGGCGCCGTCGACGGGCTGCTCGCCGTCGCCGAGGAGCAGCGCACGGACGTCGTCGCCGGCGTCTGCGTGCGCCGCGAGCTGCCCGAGGGCCGCGACACCGTCTGGGCGCCCTCGTTGTACGACGTGTCGCAGGGCGCCACGCTCCCCGGCACCGTCCTCGACGGCGTCGAGGACCATCCGGAGTTCCTCCTCGACACCCTCTCGGTGAACAAGCTCTACCGCCGCGACTTCCTCGCCCGGCACGCCATCCGCTTCCCCGACGGCGCCTTCCACTACGAGGACTTCGTCTTCAGCGCCCGCGTCCAGGCCGCCCGCCCCCGGCTCGCCGTCACCGACGTGCCCGTCTACGTCTGGCACGTACGGCGCCAGGCCGCGACCCTGTCGATCTCGCTGCGCCGCGCCTCCCTCGCCAACTGGGAGCACCGGCTGGCCGCGCACGCCGCAGTCGTCGACGTGTTCCGTACGGCCGCCCGGCCCGCGCTCGCCCGCGCCGCGCAGACGAAGTTCCTCGACTACGACCTCCCCATGTACCTGCGCGAACTGCCGCAGCGCACCGCCGAGTACCGGGCCGGCTGGTGGACGGTCACCCGCGCGCACCTGGCCGGCTTCGAGCCCGCCGCGGTCGCCGGCGCCGAGGCGCCCTCCCGCTGGCTGCACGCCGCCTTCGCGGCGCTGGCCGCGGTACCGGAAGGCCGGGAGCTGACCCGGTTCGTGGAGCTGGCCGCGCCCCGGCCCCGGCTCGTCCCCCCTTACCCGCGCGCCGAGGACGGCACCCCGGTGCTGGCCGCCGCGCCCGCCGACGTACCCCTGGACGGTCTCGGGAAGCTCGGGCCCGACGCGCTTCCGGTGGCCGTGGACGGCGAGGTGACCGTCGGCGCGTCGACCCGGCTGACCCTGACCGTCCACGACCTTTACGGGCGTGTCGCCGCGCTCGCCCCCCTCTCCGTCGGCGTGTCGTTCACCGAGCGGGTCTCCGCCGACGAGGTGTCGGCCGAGGCGCCGCTGCTTCCCCTGGAAGAGGGTTGGACGGCCACCATTGCGCTGCCGACGTCGAAGCTGCTGCGCGCGGGCCGGCTCGCTGCCTGGTCGCTCCACGCAGAGCTGCGGTACGCGGACGGTTCGACCGGGACGGCCGAGGTCAGGGCCCCACAGGGCTTCGCGGGCCGGCGCGGAATGGTCCTCGGGAGGCTCGGCCGGGTGCTGCTCGTCCAGGTCGTGGCCTCGGCGCGCCGGGGCCTCGTGCTCCGTTTCGCGGGAGGCGCGGTGGGTGCCCGTCAGGTGATGTCGGGTCGCTTCAAGAGGCTGTTTGCCATGCGGTGAACATCACTGAATGTGCGGGAGAGCAGGTATGGAACAATTCCTCCTGCCGGGTAGTCTTTCCGGTCGCCGGGTGGCGCTCATCATGCAGATGCGGCGGCACCCCCACTTCTGAAGGCCGTAGCGCGCCATCGACCGTGGCGCCGGCAGCGCCGCAGCCGGCCGGGACGCGTGCCGGACGTTGCCGCCCCGCACTTGTGAGAGGACTTGGATGCCGACTAGCGACGTCCCTGATGTGAGCGTCGTCATCATCGTCTACAACGATGAGGAACGGCTCCCGCGAGCGGTCCGGTCGGTGCTCGACCAGACCCTGAACAACCTCGAAGTGATCATCGCCGACGACTGTTCGACCGATGGCACCGAGCGCGTCGCGCGTTCTCTTGAGGCCTCCGACCCGCGTGTGCGCTACGTGCGTCTGGAGCAGAACAGCGGTGGCTGCAGCGCCCCCCGCAACCGCGGCATCGCGGTCGCCCGCGCCCCGTACGTCATGTTCCTCGACAGTGACGACGAGCTGCCCCGCCACGCCTGCAAGAGCCTGCTCCTCGTCGCCGAGGAGACCGGGGTCGACTTCGTCACCGGCGAGGTGACCCGTCTCTTCGAGGAGACGGACACCACCGGCCTCTGGTACCCGCACCTCTTCACCGAGAAGCGGGTCGTCAACGGCATCGCCGAGAGCCCCGAGTACTTCTTCGACCACCTGTCGACGAACAAGCTCTACCGGACCGCCTTCATCCGGGACCACGCCCTGGCCTTCCCCGAGGGCATCCACTACGAGGACCAGCTGTTCTCCGCGCAGGCGTTCACGCTCGCGGAGTCCTTCGCCGTCGCCCCGTGGTCGGTCTACACCTGGCGCCTCGCCCCGGAGAGCGTCTCCATCTCCTCCAGCCGGCACAAGATCCAGAACGTCGCGGACCGCATCGGCGTGGCCCGGCTCATCGACGCCTGGTTCGAGGAGCAGGGCCGCGGGGAGCTGCGCGCGGAGAAGGACTACAAGTTCCTCCGCCACGACTTCCGCCTGTACCTGGGCGACCTGCCGTTCCGCGACCTCGAGTGGATCGCCGAGTTCGCCGAGGTGGTGAACCCGTACCTGGACGAGATCTCCGACGAGACCTACGCCCGGCTCTCCCGCGAGGAGCGCATCTGCATCCACCTGCTGCGCACCGGCCGCCTCGAAGACCTCCAGCTCGCCGCGCGCCAGCTCGGCCGGCCGCAGATCGCCCCCCGCTGCGTGACCGAGCAGGACGGCACCGAGTACTGGGGCGGCGTCGCGCCCGCCGACGGCGCCAGCCGCGCCGAGCTGGACATCAGCGAGTGGCACATGCGCGACCAGGTGCTGGCCACCGGCCGCATCCGGCACGAGCTGACCTCCGTGACGATGCACGGCCCGGTCATGCGCCTGGAGATCCACACGTACGACCCGGCCGGTCTGATCACCGAGGGCACCGTGGCCTCCGTGAAGCTGGCCGCGCACAAGACGCCGCTCTCGGTGCCGCTGACGCTCCGTCCGCAGGGCGAGGGGGAGTACACCTCCTCGGTCGAGCTGGACCTGCGCAAGGTGCCCGTCGGCAAGGTCGGCGTGGCGACCCGCCGCCACCCGGTGGTCGCGCTGGAGCGGGACGGTTCGCGCCGCACCGACATACTGCTGGCCCGGCACGACCAGCCGGACTTCCGCGCCACCGTGACGTACCACACCTTCGGCATCCACCACCTCCGCATCAGGGCGGAGCAGAAGGGCGCCGGCCGTCTCGAGGTCACCTGGGAGCGTTCGGGTGTCCTGAAGTCGCTCGAACCGTTCGGCCCGTACGCCCGCAAGGCCAAGGGCAAGGTCGGCAAGGTCAGGAAGATCCTCGTCGGCAACGAGGGCAAGGCCACCGCGTACGACGCCGTGTCCAAGCTCCCGCGCAGGCGCAGCCTCGCCGTCTTCGAGGCGATGGAGGGCCGCGGCTACGCCGACAGCCCGCGCTACATCTACGAGGAGCTCAAGCGCCGCAACCTCCCGATAGACGTGGTCTGGGCGTACTCCGGCGACCGTTCGTCCTTCCCGAAGGACGTCACCCTCGTCAAGCGCGGCAGCTTCGCGTACGGCCGCGCGCTGGCCCGCGCCACGTACTGGGTGGACTCGCACAACCTGCCGTACCTGTACCCGAAGCCGAAGGGCACCCGGTACCTGCAGACCTGGCACGGCCAGACGTTCAAGGCGATGGGCTTCGACGTGCCGTCGCTGCGCGGTGCCTCGGACATCGAGAAGGGGCGCTTCCGCGCCGCCGTGGGCCGCTGGGACGCGCTGGTCTGCCCGAGCGCCGAGTTCGAGCGGACCTTCGTCCCGGCCTTCGAGGTCTCGGCCGACCTGATCCGCTCCGGCTACCCGCGCAACGACGTGCTGGTGCGCTGGGCCGAGCCCGAGCAGCAGACCAGGGCCGCCGCCGTCCGCGAGGCCCTGCGCATCCCGGCCGGCAAGAAGGTGCTGCTCTACGCCCCGACCTTCCGCGACGCGGCCCGCCGCACCGGACAGTCGGTACGGGTGGACCTGGAGGCGCTGGCCCCGCACCTCTCCGACGACTGGGTCATCATCGTGCGGACCCACCCGTACGACCGGTTCACCATCACCCCGGAGCTGGGTCACTTCCTGCGCGACGGCTCCTCCTACGCCGACATCAACGATGTGATGCTGGCCTCGGACGCGGTCCTCACGGACTACTCGTCGCTGATGTTCGACTACGCCAACACGGGCCGTCCGATCCTGCTCTACACGGACGACTACGAGGCGTACAAGGGCGGCGACCGCGGCACGTACTACGACCTGGAGGAGATCGCTCCGGGTCCGATGCTGACGACCACCGAGGACCTCGCCGCCGCCGTGCGGGACCTCGACGGCACACAGGAACGGCACGCGCAGCGGTACGCGCGCTTCCAGGAAATGTTCTGCTCGTACGAGACCGGCCACGCCAGCAAGATGGTGGTCGATGCTTTTTTCGAAGGCGGCACCCATGACTGAGGCCTCCCCTGTCCGCACCGTGTTCTTCGTCGGCATCGACGTCGACTCGATGGGTGGATCCCAGCGGGTGCTGCACACCCTCGCCCAGGGCATGGGGGAGCGGGGTCACCGCGTCGAGCTGATCGGCATCCGGCCCAGCCCGGAGCCCTTCCCGTACAACGCCACGCGCGCGTACCGCCACTCGACGCTCTACCCGGCCCCCTCCGAGCCCAAGCCGCCCGTGCGCACGGTCGGCGACCGGCTCAGCCTGGCCCGGCGCGCCGACACCCGGCGTGCGCGCTCCGACCGCGACAACGCGCGGGCGGAGTTCGAGCGGAAGCTCGCCGAGGTCGAGGACGGCTACATCGTCTTCGGCTCGCCGTGGGCGGTGGACTGGGTCATGCCGCTGAAGTGGCGTCACCTCAAGGGCATCGGCCAGTACCACGAGTCCTTCGCGCAGGCGAAGCGCAGCGCGAACCTGGGCCTGATCCGGCGTCACTACCCGGAGCTGGAGCAGACCCTGGTGCTCTCCGAGGGCGACGCGGTCGAGTTCGTCAACCAGCGCGTGCCGAACGTGCGGGTCATGCCGAACCCGCTGCCGTTCTACCCGGACGAGCTGGCCCCGCTCGACACCCGCAGGATCGGCGCGGTCGGCCGGCTCGACCCGATCAAGCGGTACGACCGGATGATCGAGGCCTTCGCGCAGGCCCACAAGGGCCGCGACGGCTGGGAGCTGCACCTCTTCGGCGAGGGCCCGCTGGAGGAGGAACTCCGGATGCGCGCCGAGGACCTCGGCGTCGCCGAGCAGGTCGTCTTCCGGGGCACGGCGCAGGACATGGCCGCCGCCTACCGCGAGCTGTCCGTCGTCGCGATCAGCAGTGAGCGCGAGGGCCGTCCGATGGCGCTGGCCGAGGCCGCCGCCTGCGGTGTGCCGTGTGTGAGCTTCGACGTCTCCGGCGGTGTCCGCGAGCTCGTCGCGGACGGCGTCACCGGCACCCTGGTGCCGCCGGCCGACGTGCCGGGACTCGCCGCCGCGCTGGGCGAACTGATGGACGACGACGAGCTGCGTCTGCGGTACGGCAG
The DNA here is from genome assembly GCF_040297565.1 of Streptomyces sp. NPDC001728. Classification (NCBI taxonomy): domain Bacteria; kingdom Bacillati; phylum Actinomycetota; class Actinomycetes; order Kitasatosporales; family Streptomycetaceae; genus Streptomyces; species Streptomyces sp. NPDC001728. Next base: position 31,435 of record NZ_JBEOZK010000033.1, on the reverse strand, counting down.
GGCCGGGCGCGAGCACGTCGCGCACCTGGCGCTGCCGCACGTGCTCGACCAGTGGGAGGCGGCGTTCGAGGAGATCGAGCGCTAGGACCCGTTCCTCGGAGGTACGGAAGGCCCCGTCGGGAGACCTCTCCCGGCGGGGCCTTCCGCGTCCGGCGGCCCCGGCCGGGGCCCGAAGGGCATGGCTACACTGTCGGAATGACCTGGCTCATCACCGGCGGCGCCGGTTACATCGGTTCCCACGTCGTCAAAGCAATGACCGAGGGCGGCGAGCGCGTCGTCGTGGCCGACGACCTCAGCACCGGCAACCCGGCGCGCGTCCCGGCGGGCGTCGTCCTCGAAGAGGGCACGGTCCTCGACCGCGCGTTCCTCGACCGGGTGCTGCGCGAGCACGAGATCACGGGCATCGTCCACCTCGCGGGCAAGAAGCAGGTCGGCGAGTCGGTCGAGAAGCCGCTGTACTACTACCACGAGAACGTGACGGGTCTGCAGACGATCCTCGACGCGGCGGCCTCGGCCGGTGTGAAGAGCTTCCTGTTCTCCTCCTCCGCCTCCGTGTACGGCATGCCCGACGTGGACCTCGTCACCGAGAACACCACCTGCCTGCCGCTCAGCCCCTACGGCGAGACCAAGCTCGTCGGCGAGTGGATGGCGCGCGCCGTCGGCCAGGCCCACGGTCTGTCCACCGCCTGCCTGCGGTACTTCAACGTGGCGGGCGCGGCGGCCCCGGAGCTCGCCGACACCGGTGTCTTCAACCTGGTGCCGATGGTCTTCGAGCGGCTCGACGCCGGCGAGTCCCCCCGTATCTTCGGCGACGACTACCCGACGCCGGACGGCACCTGCATCCGCGACTACATCCACGTCGCCGACATCGCCTCCGCCCACCTGGCGGCGGCCCGCGCGCTCGCGGCGGCGGGCGAGGCCGGCGAGACGGCCACGCTGACCCTGAACATCGGGCGCGGCGAGGGCGTGTCGGTGCGCGAGATGGTGAACCTGATCAACGAGGTCACCGGGCACAGCATCGAGCCCCTGGTCACCCCGCGCCGGCCGGGCGACCCGGCCCGCGTGGTCGCCTCGGCGGAGCGCATCGAGACGGCGCTCGGCTGGAAGGCGCAGCACGACGTGCGCTCGATGATCACCTCCGCCTGGGAGGGCTGGGGCGCGAACAGGGCGGTCGGCGCGACCGTCTGACAGGTCCTTCTTCCAGGTTTCTCGCGGTCTCGCGGTTCTCGTGGGTCTCGCGGTCCTCGTGAAGGCGGGGCGTCCCTGATTCGGGGCGCCCCGCCTTCACGTGTGCTCAGGGCCGGTGGATGCGGTCCACGCGGTAGTACGTGGCCGCGCACTGCGCCGCCCAGTCCCGCGCGTACGAGGAGGCGAAGAGCGGCTCGCTGAGGCCGCCGATGAGGAGCGGCCGGTACGCGACGTCCCGGGCGCCCGCCGCCACCTCCGCCCGGATCCGGGTGTTCTGGCGGTCCCAGGCCACGCTGCGCACCACCGTGTCCTTCGTCAGCGTGTACACCGGCTGCACCAGCGCCGCCGCGCTCCCGACGGCGACCGCGCCGGCCGCCACGAGCGCCGCCGCGCGCCCGGCGGGCCGCCCGGGTGCCCGCAGACGACGGCCGAGGGCGTGCCCGCCCCAGGCGCCGTACGCGCAGAGGGCGAGCAGCAGCGGCAGGAGGAAGCTCGTCCAGGCGCGGCCGTACGTCCAGCCGGCGTCCCCGTAGCCGCTGCGCAGTCCGAGGACGACGGCGAGCGAGGCGAGGGCGATCAGGGGCACCGGGAGGAGCACCGCCACCAGGAACAGCCCCCGGGGCGGGAGCCCGGCGGACGGGCGGCGGGGGCGGGTGTCCTGCCGGCCGTGCCGGGCGCCGCCGTCCCGCCTCGGGGTGGCGGCGGCCAGCGCCAGGCCGAGGAGCGTGCCGACGGCGACCGCCCCCAGGTACGCCCACTGACCGCCGACCGTCTGCCAGAGGCGCGACCAGTCGTGGAACGTCTCTCCGATCTCCGCCGCCGAGAGCGGTTCCTGCGGGTGCTGGGTGCGCCGCCACCGGGCGCCGGGGGAGGTGTAGAGCAGGGTGAGGCCGGTGGCCAGGCCGAGGCAGGCCGCCGCGCACCAGGTGCTCACGTACCGGTCCGCGGCCCAGCCGAGCCGGGGCAGACAGAGCACGGCGACGGTGACCGCGAGCAGCCCGGCCACCAGGGTGAACGGTTCGCTCAGCATGCCGACCGCCACCCCCACCAGGAGCACCGACGCGACGGCGGCGGTCCTCGCCCACCGCCGGCCGCTGCGCGCGGCCCGAACGGCACCGAGCACGGCCCAGACGCCGATCACGCTCGGCAGGGTGTGGGAGATGGTCGCCGGCGCCCAGAGGAGTACCTGATAGCTACGGGTGCCCGCGAAGAACAGCAGCGCCAGGAGGAGCGCGGCGGCGGCGACGAGCGGCACGAGGGGCGGGGCGGGGTGGCCGCCGGGCGGTTCCTCGGCGGGGCGCAGCGCGCGCAGCGCCGCGCGGCCGAGGAAGAACAGCCCCGTGCCGAGCGCGACCACCAGGAAGGCGGGCAGCAGCTTCGGCCCCCGCATGTCGTCGGAGTAGAGCAGACCGGTCAGGAAGGCGTTGGTGACCCGTCCGTTCTGGGTGCGGTAGAAGTCCCCGGTGATGCCGAGGACGCCCATGTCGCGGGCCTTCCAGAGGGCGCACCAGTCGTCCGACGTGGGGCGTACGTAGAGGCCGAGGAAGGCCCCGACCGCGAGCAGCGCCCCGGCGCCGGCGGCGACGACGAGCGCCACCGGGGGGAGTGCCCGCCGCAGGACGTCGCCGGAGCCCTCGTCCCGGCCGTCGTCGTTCCGTCCGCCACCGTCGTCCGGCATTCGTGCGTCACCACGCTCCGAGAGGGTCGTCCTGCTCACCGGTCATCGCTCCACGGGGCTCTATGGGTGACAAAAGGTTAAAAATGCCACGTATATCAATATCTTCCCTTCATGCTTTGCTGCATGGACGACATGCCGACCGGGGTCGGTCACTCGGGCGACGCCGGACGGTCACCGCCGCTTCGTACCCTGGCCGCGCTGCTCGAAGGAGAGTTCGGTGGCGGTCCCTCAGGACGTACTCTCGCCCATCCCTCTGGAGTGACCGTTCCATGACCAGGCTTTCCGTCGTCGTCCCCTGCTTCAACGAGGAGGATGTCGTCGAGCGCTTCGACGCGCGCATGCGCCAGGTGCTCGACACGCTCCCCGTCGGCTACGAGATCTGCTACGTCGACGACGGCAGCTCCGACGGAACGCTGGGCAAGCTGCGCGAGATCGCCGCCCGGCACCCGCACCGCACCCAGTACGCCTCCTTCAGCCGCAACTTCGGCAAGGAGGCCGCCATGCTCGCCGGCCTGCGCAAGTCCACCGGCGACGCCGTGGTCATCATGGACGCCGACCTCCAGCACCCGCCGGAACTCCTGGCGCGGATGCTCGACCTCCACCACCAGGGCCACGACCAGGTCATAGCGCGACGCACCCGCGAGGGCGACAAGAAGCTCCGCTCCGCCCTCAGCCGGATGTACTACCGGGGCGTCAACCGGTGGGTCGACGTGGAACTCACCGACGGCGTGGGGGACTTCCGGCTGCTGTCCCGCCCCGCCGTCGACGCCCTGCTCTCGCTCCCCGAGTACAACCGCTTCTCCAAGGGCCTGTTCTCCTGGATCGGCTTCGACACCGTCACCTTCGACTACCAGAACGCCGCACGCGAGGGCGGTGAGACCAAGTGGAAGTTCAGCTCCCTGCTCAACTACGGCATGGACGGGCTGATCTCCTTCAACAACCGCCCCCTGCGCATCGCCCTCTGGCTCGGGATGATGCTCAGCGGCCTCGCCGCGCTGTACGCCGTCTGGGTGACCGCCGCCGCCGTCACCCAAGGCGTCACCGCCCCCGGTTACGTCACCCTGGTCGCGATCATCGTGGGCCTCGGGGGCGTGCAGATGGTGATGCTGGGGCTGATCGGCGAGTACATCGGCCGCATCTACTACGAGACCAAGCACCGGCCGCACTTCCTCGTGAAGGAGACCCACCGCTCCTTCGGCCGGGGCGCCGCCGAACGCGCCGCCGCCGAGCGCATCCGCGTCGTGGCCACCGAAGGGGAGCGCTGATGACGGCCGGCTCCGGCGCGACCCGGCGCGGACGGCTCGCCCAGATATTCCGCTTCGCCCTGGTCGGCGGGGTCAACACCGGCACCTTCTTCGGCTGTTACCTGCTGCTCCACCCCTGGATGCCGTACTTCGCCGCGTACTCCCTCGCCTTCGTCCTCAGCATGGTCGGCTCCTTCTTCCTCAACACCTACTTCACCTACCGCACCCGGCCGACCTGGAAGAAGTTCGCCCTCTTCCCGCTCACCAACGTCACCAACTACCTGGTGCAGAGCGTCGGTCTGTACGCCCTCGTCAGCTGGGCCGGAATGGACGACAGGATCGCGCCACTCGTCGCCGCCGTCGTCGCCATCCCCTTCACGTATCTGATCTCCCGGCGGATCCTGGTGCCGCGCGGCACCGGAGCGGATGCCGGCGGACCGGATGCCCCGGACTCCGGTCCAGGGAGCGAAACGGACGAGCGGCGGCCCTCCCGGCTCGCGTAGATTGCCCTGGCAGCCGCGGCCCGGGAGCGCGCGGCACGCAGGACAGCCGAGTGAGGACGACGCAGGTGGCGACGCACGTGACGACGGAGATGACGACCCAGGTGGCGGCAGGGGCGAACGTGGCGCGACCGTACGTGACGGAGGCCCGCAGGATCGTCGTCAAGGTCGGCTCCTCCTCGCTCACCACCGCCTCCGGAGGCCTCGACGCCGACCGCGTCGACGCCCTCGTCGATGTCCTCGCCAAGGTCCGCAGCGGCGGCGAGAAGGAGATCGTCCTCGTCTCCTCAGGTGCCATCGCCGCGGGGCTCGCCCCCCTCGGCCTCACCCGACGCCCCAAGGACCTGGCCCGCCAGCAGGCCGCGGCCAGCGTCGGCCAGGGACTGCTCGTCGCCCGCTACACCGCCTCCTTCGCCCGCTACGGCGTCCGCGTCGGACAGGTCCTCCTCACCACCGACGACACCAGCAGGCGCGCCCACTACCGCAACGCCTACCGGACCCTCGACCAGCTCCTCGCGATGGGCGCGCTGCCCGTCGTCAACGAGAACGACACCGTCGCCACCGACGAGATCCGATTCGGCGACAACGACCGGCTCGCCGCCCTCGTCGCCCACCTCGTCCGCGCCGACCTGCTCGTGCTGCTCTCCGACGTCGACGGGCTCTACGACGGGGACCCGGCCAAGCCCGGCACGTCGAGGGTCGCGCAGGTCACCGGCGCCGCGGACATCGCCCACGTCGAGATCGGCTCGGCGGGCAAGGCCGGGGTCGGCACCGGCGGCATGGTCACCAAGGTCGAGGCGGCCCGGATCGCCGCCGCCGCCGGCATCCCCGTCGTCCTCACCTCGGCGAGCCGCGCCGCCGACGCCCTCACCGGCCGCGACACCGGTACGTACTTCCACCGCACCGGCCGCCGCTCCGCCGACCGGCTCCTCTGGCTCGCCCACGCCTCCACCCCGCAGGGTTCCCTCACCCTGGACGACGGAGCCGTACGAGCCGTCGTCGAGGGCAAGAAGTCCCTGCTCGCCGCCGGTATCGCCACGGTCGAGGGCGACTTCGTGGCCGGCGACCCCGTCGAGCTGCGCGACACCACCGGCCGGGCCGTCGCGCGCGGCCTCGTCAACTTCGACGCCAAGGAGCTGCCCCGGATGCTCGGGCGCTCCACCCACGCCCTCGCGAAGGAACTCGGGCCCGAGTACGAGCGCGAGGTCGTCCACCGCGACGACCTGGTCGTCATCGGCTGACCCCCGCGCCCCACCCGAAACGGCTGAAAGTGCGGCCATCCGGAAGGGACGTTTACTAAAACCGCCCCAAGTGCCGCCTCGGACTGGTCAACTTTGTCCCGGGGGTAAGAGCAAGGCGGGGAACAGCACCACACGCATCACACAGGAGGCCGCCGGTGAGACGAGCGCGCCCTGGGGCACCGCCCCGCGGGACTGCCGAACGCGCCCTGACCAGTGTCGAGGCCGGAGCCGACTTCGACGAGGCACGGGACAGGTCCGAGGACAGGAAGACCGAACCCAGCACGGAGACACGCGAGGTGCGCGAGGTACGTGAGGCACGGGCCAAGGAACAGCCCGAGTCCAAGCTCTGGCACATCACCCTCAGCGTGTCGGGAGTGGAGTCACCGCTGAAGGAGGTACGACGCGGGCTCGAACAGCTGGCCCACGACCACCCCTTCCTGCTGACCAGCCGCTATGCCAACGACCACGCCGAGATCCGGTACTGGGAGGAGGCCCGCGACCTGCACGACGCGGCGGCCGTCGCCCTGCGCCTGTGGGGCGAGCACCGGCAGACCGCGAAGCTGCCGCCGTGGGAGATCGTCGGCCTGGAGGTCATCGACCGCGAGACCTACCACCAGCGCATCGCGGAGGGCTACGGCCCACCGCCGGCGGCCCCGGTCGGCGTCCACCCGTACTGAGCGGACGGCGCACGTCTCGGAGTGCGGGATACGTGAGGGATGTCCGCAGGGGTGCCAGTACCCTGCGGGCATGACCTCGCTCACGCCCCTCGACAACCTGTCCCCGGTCACCCGGGCCGCCTACCGGGCCCGTGGCGCCGCCGCCGAAATCGCGCCACTCCCGCGCGCGGCGAAGGACGACGCCCTGCTGGCGATCGCGGACGCCCTGGAAGTCCGCACCGCCGAGATCGTCGAGGCGAACGCCGAGGACATCGCCAAGGCCCGCGAGGCCGGGACCAGCGAATCCGTCATCGACCGGCTCACCCTCACCCCCGAGCGCGTCCGGGCCATCGCCGCCGACGTCCGTCACGTGGCCGCCCTGCCCGACCCGGTCGGCGAGGTCGTCCGGGGCTCCACCCTCCCCAACGGCATCGACCTGCGCCAGGTCCGCGTCCCGCTCGGCGTCGTCGGCATCATCTACGAGGCCCGGCCCAACGTCACCGTCGACGCCGCCGCCCTCTGCCTCAAGTCCGGCAACGCCGTCCTGCTCCGCGGCTCGTCCTCCGCGTACGCCTCCAACGCCGCCCTGGTGAAGGTGCTGCGCGACGCCATCGGCGGCGCCGGACTCCCCGCCGACGCCATCCAGCTGGTCCCCGGCGAGTCCCGCGAATCGGTCCGCGAGCTGATGCGCGCCCGCGGCCTCGTCGACGTCCTCATCCCGCGCGGCGGCGCCTCCCTGATCCGGACGGTCGTCGAGGAGTCCACCGTCCCCGTCATCGAGACCGGCACCGGCAACTGTCACGTCTACGTCGACGCGCAGACCGACCTCGACATGGCCGTCGACATCCTCATCAACTCCAAGGCCCACCGGGTCAGCGTCTGCAACGCCGCCGAGACCCTCCTCGTCCACCGGGACGTCGCCGAGGCCTTCCTGCCCCTGGCCCTCGACGCCCTCGCGGAGGCCGGCGTCACCGTCCACGCCGACGAGCGGGTCCTCGCCCTCGCCAAGGGCTCCAGGGCCACCGTCGTCCCGGCCACCGCCGAGGACTGGGAGACCGAGTACCTCTCGTACGACATCGCCGCCGCCGTCGTCGACTCCCTCGACAAGGCCGTCGAGCACATCCGGATGTGGTCCTCCGGCCACACCGAGGCGATCGTCACCACCTCGCAGGCCGCCGCCCGCCGTTTCACCCAGCTGGTCGACTCGACCACGGTCGCCGTGAACGCCTCCACCCGCTTCACGGACGGCGGACAGTTCGGCTTCGGCGCCGAGATCGGCATCTCCACCCAGAAGCTGCACGCCCGGGGCCCCATGGGCCTTCCGGAGCTGACCTCGACCAAGTACATCGTCACCGGTGACGGTCACGTGCGGTAATCACCTCCTTTCGGTACGGGCGGGGAGGGTTCGCACTCTCCCTGCCCAAAACCACCTCGCGGGTCTACTCTGAAACCGTGCCGGACGACGTGGGGGGCACGCCGTTCCAGAACGGCGGGGACCCCGAGGACTCTGTCGACCGCGGAGGCGCCGACGAGGTCTACGCCGACGTGGTGTTCGACGAGGATTTCGTACGGGCCGCGACCGTCCACGAGCCGACCGCGGTCGAGCGGCTGCTCGCCGCCGCCCAGGCCCGTGCCGAGGCGGAGGCGGCCCGCGCCCGCGCCGGTGGCGGACCCGTCGAAGACGACCCCTACGGGGAGTTCCACGACACCTCCGGCCTCACCTACGAGCCCGACGACGTGGGCGACGACGCCAGCCCCTACGGCCGCCACGGAGGCGCCCTGCGCCCCTACCGGGGCAGTGCCCGCTGGCACCGGCCCGTCGCCTGGCTGCTCGCCCTCGTCATGGGCGTCGGGATGGTCGCCCTCGCCTTCAGCGCCGTCTACCGGGGTGCTGCCGCCAACCGGCAGGACCAGGTCCCGCCGCCGGCCACCACGGGCGTCGACACGCCCCAGCCCCATCCGGCACCGCCCGCCGCCCAGGCTCCGGCGGCGCGGTCCGCGTTCCCCGGGTAGCGGTCCGTGACCCCCGCACACCCCGACGGGGGAATTCTTCCGAACTTGTCGTGAAGCCGGGCGTTTACCGAAGCCCCCGCGGACCTACCCTGAAGGTATGGCAGGCCGTGACGACCCGCCTGAGGGGACGCCCGAGGGGTTCCCCGGCGGTGGTGAGGACGAGTACCGATCCGTCGTCTTCGACGAGGCGTTCGTCCGGGCTGCCCGTCTCCAGGAGTTCTCCGCCAGCGAGCGGATGGGCGAGCACGCACAGGCCGTCCGCAGCCGCCGCTCCGCCTGGGAGCGCAGGAGCGGCTCCCGCCAGGCCCTCATGCTGATCATGCTGATCCTCCTCGCCTTCGGAACCGCCATCTACCTGGGCGTCCGCAATCCGTACATGCCTCCCGTCGACCAGCGGGCCGAGCCGCTGCACACCACCGTGGTGCCGCTCGCCCCCCGGGACCCGGTCGTGGGCGGTGTGCCCGAGCGGCTCTTCGACCACAGCCCGGCCGCCGACTACCGTACGGGCGCCGCCGGCATCAGCCTGCCCGTCCCCGGAAGCACCACCCACTTCGCCGAGAGCCAGGTCGGCGCGGCCCTCGGCATCGCCAAGGACTACCTCGTGGCCTCCTCGCTTGAGCCCGACGTCCTGTCCGGGGCGACCGTCCGGCCCCCGCGGCTGCTGCTCGACCCGGACCAGCTGGACCAGTTCGACCGGAGCGTCGAGGCACCCGCCGACGACGGCCGGCACGCCCTCGCCGCCTGGCTGGTCCGCTTCGACCCGCGGCAGGTCGTCCTCGCGGATCCCGCCACGCGCGTCCAGGGCACCCTGCGCTTCGAGGAGACCGGTCCCGACACCCTGGACGTCACCGCGGACCACACGTACACCTACGCCCTGCGCCCGGCCGCCCACGGCCCGGGGCCGGTCGCGGCGGCGTCCCTCTTCACCGTCCATCGCGTGGTGCACTTCCGCTTCGACCGCAACGACCTGCGCATGCACCGGGCCGAGCTGCTGACCAGCACCGTCGAGGCGGGACCCCAGGCCTGCGGCGCAGACACCACCGGCGCCCTGAAGCCGCTCCTCGCGGGAGCGAGGCCCCCCGGGCCGGGCGACGGGCCGGCGGTCACCGACCCGTACGCCACGGGCCGCCCCGCCGCCCCGTCCCTCTGCGGAGTACTGGCCCCGAGCGCCCAGCCCACGCTCTAGGGCCTGTCTGACGATTCCCGCCGGGTCAGACAGGCCCTAGCCGGGGTATCGCGCGAGCCCTACTTCTTGGCGTCCCCGTCGCCCTTGGTGCCGTCGCCCTCGGTGTCGCCGGCCGGTCCGCCCTCGTCCGCCGGCTTGGGCCCGCCCTGAGCGCCGCCGCCGAAGCGGTTGCGCAGCCGTCCGCCCAGGTCGCCCGCCAGGTCACCGGCGCCGCCCGCTATGTCCCCGACCAGCTTCATCAGCGGATCCTTGCTGGTCCGCACCGTGTCGGCGTAGTGCCCGGCCGACTCGCGGAAGGAGTCCGTGACGGAGGTGTCCTTGTCCTCCGAGCGCTTCGGGTAGTGGCCGTCCATGATCCGCTGGAAGTCGCGGCTCTCCGACCACTTCTTCAGTTCCGCCGCCCGGACGGTGGCGAAGGGGTGCGTGCGCGGCAGCACGTTGAGGATCTTCAGGACCGAGTCCCGCAGGTCCCCGGACTTCTCGTACTCGTCGGCCTGGGCGAGGAACGCGTCCACGTTCATCTCGTGGAGGTGGTTGCCTCCGGCGAGCTTCATCAGGCCGCGCATCGAGGACTGCACGTCCTGCCCGACGAGGAGGCCCGCCCGGTCGGCGGACAGCTCGGACTTGCGGAACCACTCGCGCAGCGCCGTCACGATGGCCATGATCGCGACGTTCCCCAGCGGGATCCAGGCGATCTTGAGCGCCAGGCTGGTGAGGAAGAGCAGCACCGTGCGGTACACGGAGTGCCCCGAGAGCGCGTGCCCGACCTCGTGGCCGACGACCGCCCGCATCTCCTCCTCGTCGAGGAGCTCCACGAGACCGGTGGTGACGACGATGATCGGCTCGTCGAGGCCGATGCACATCGCGTTGGGCTTCGGGTCCTGGGTCACGTACATCGGCGGGACCTTCTCCAGGTCCAGGATGTAACAGGCATCCCGCAGCATGTCGTTGAGATGGCTGAACTGCGCGTCGCTCACCCGGACGGAGTCCGAGAGGAAGAGGAGTCGCAGGCTGCGCTCGGGCAGCAGCCCGCTGAGCGCCTTGAAGACCGTGTCGAAGCCGCTGAGCTTGCGCAGCGCCACCAGCGCCGAGCGGTCGGCCGGATGCTCGTAGGCCCGCGAGGAGATGCCGGGGAACCGCTTCCGCTGCCTGCTCGGCACGTTCCCCTGGTCGTTCTCGGTCATGGATGCCCCCTGTTCGTACGAGTCGGTGCTCGTCCCCCTGACGGAACCCACCCTAGGCGCTGGCGCTACCGTGTGCCGGGGCCTGTGGATAACTCGGGCACCACGGACGACCGAGGAGCACGACCGACATGCCGGACACCGCAGACGCCGCAGCCGCCCTGCTCGCGGCCGCCGCACAGCAGGGACCGGGCAACACGCTCCGCATCGTGCTGCTCGTCTCGATCGTGGGCGGCGCCCTGCTCGCCTGGTTCCTCCTGCGCGGGTACCGCAGCGACGACACCGAGCCCACCGGCGACACCGGCGACACCGCGACCACCGGCAACACGGAGCGCGACGCGAACGCCTGAGTCGGCGTGAGCCCGTCCGGGCGGCCCGCATACGATGTTCGCGAAGTCTCCGCTCCCATCCCCGATCGATAGGTCTGTCGAAGATGAGCCTCCACAGCACCGCCGCCAACCTGGTCTCTCTCGCCGAGGGCGCCGAGCACGGCGGCGGCAACCACGAAAGCCTCAGCCCCTACCTCACCGGCTTCGGTGCCTTCGGTGCCCTGCTCCTGCTGCTGTGGATCACCACCCGCTTCAACCGCGACCGCTGAACCGGCGACCCTGATCGGGCGTCCGCTGCCGTGCCAGTAGGCTCTGCACGCATGGGAGAGCAGGAATTGCCTACTGGCGGGCGCGGGAAGCGCCGACTCGGCGTGATGGGCGGAACGTTCGACCCGATCCACCACGGACACCTGGTGGCGGCCAGTGAGGTCGCCGCCCTGTTCCACCTCGACGAGGTGGTGTTCGTGCCGACCGGGGAGCCGTGGCAGAAGAGCGACAAGGCCGTGTCGGCGGCCGAGGACCGCTACCTGATGACGGTGATCGCCACCGCGTCCAACCCGCAGTTCTCGGTCAGCCGGATCGACATCGACCGCGGCGGCGCCACGTACACCATCGACACCCTGCGGGACCTGCGCTCCCTCAACAGCGACTCGGACCTCTTCTTCATCACCGGGGCCGACGCGCTGTCGCAGATCCTCACCTGGCGCGACGCCGAGGAGCTCTTCTCGCTCGCCCACTTCATCGGCGTCACCCGGCCGGGCCACGACCTCACCGACGACGGACTGCCCAAGGGCGGGGTCTCGCTGGTCGAGATTCCCGCGCTCGCGATCTCCTCCACCGACTGCCGGGCGAGGGTCGGGCAGGGCGACCCCGTCTGGTACCTGGTCCCGGACGGCGTGGTGCGCTACATCGACAAGCGCCAGCTGTACCGCGGCGAGTGAGCTTCGGGGAGGGGCACCGGTGAACGATCAGCAGAATCCGTACGATCCGTACTATCCGCAGCCGCAGATCATCGGCTACGACGCGTACGGGCAGCCGGTGTACCAGCAGGCACAGCAGCCACAGGCGCCCCAGCAGGCTCCCGGGCAGCAGCAATACGACCCGTACGGCGGTCAGCAGCAGGCCCAGCAGGCGCATCAGCCCCAGCAGGGCCACCAGCCGCAGCAGCCCCAGCAGGCGTACGGCTACGACCTCTATGCCCAGCAGCAGCCCGCGCCGCAGCAGCAGCCCTCGTACGACCCGTACGACCCCTACGGGCAGCAGGGGTACGCCTACCCCTCCCAGGACACGGGGCAGCAGTGGGCCGCCCAGGCAGAGCCCGCCCCCGCCCCCGTACAGGCCGCCGCGCCCGCCCCTGTACAGGCTCCGCCGGTCGCCGCCGTCGCGGCCCCCGCCGGAGTCCCCGGGCAGCGGCCCGCGTCCGAGCGGTCAGCCCCGGCCCGGCCGGCCGACGGTGAGGACCGGGACTACCGCACTGAGCAGTTCTCGTTCATCGAGGAGCCCGACGAGGACTCCGAGGACGTCATCGACTGGCTCAAGTTCACCGAGAGCCGTACCGAGCGACGCGAGGAGGCCCGGCGCAAGGGCCGCAACCGGATCATCGCGCTGGTCGTCGTCCTCGTCCTCGCGGTCGTCGGCGGCGTCGGCTACCTCTGGTCCGCCGGCCTGCTCCCCGGGTCCTCCGACGCGGAGGAGAAGGGGGGCGCCACCGCGACCGGTCCGCAGAAACGCGACATGATCGTCGTCCACCTCCACGACACCAAGAACGGCGGCACCTCCACCGCCCTCCTCGTGAACAACGCGACCACCCGCCAGGGCAACACGGTCCTCATCCCCAACTCCGCCCTCGTCGCCGACGACGAGGGCGCCGCGACCACGCTCGGCAAGTCCGTCGAGGCCGACGGGTCCGGCGGCACCCGGGAAGCGGTCGACAACCTCCTCGGCACCACGATCACCGGTACCTGGCGCCTGGACACCCCGTACCTGGAGAACCTCGTCGAGACCCTCAGCGGCATCGAGGTCGACACCGACACGGCCGTGCCCGACACCAAGAAGGGCGCCGAGCCGCTGGTCAGGAAGGGCGAGGCGCAGACGCTGAACGGCCGCGCCGCCGTCGCCTACGCGACCTACCGGGGCCCCGGAGAGGCCGAGGCCAAGCAGCTCCAGCGCTTCGGCCAGGTCATGTACGGCGTGCTGCGGAAGTTCTCCTCCGACCCCGAGGCCGCCACGGTCACCGTCCAGACCCTCCAGCAGATCCTCGACCCCTCGCTCCCCGAGAAGGACCTGGCCGCCTCCCTGGCCAGGCTCGCCGAGCACGCCAAGATCGGCGCGTACAAGACGGCCCTGCTCCCGGTGGGCCAGGACGGCGCGCTGACCGAGGGCGGCGCCGACAGTGTGGTGAAGGACATCCTGGGCGGCAAGGTCACCGCGCCCAAGGCCGACGACGTGCCCCGGGTCTCGGTCCGGGACGGCTCCGGCAAGAACGCGACCGAGGCGGCCCGGGTCGTCCTGATCAACGGCGGCTACGCCTTCACGGGCGGCGTGGAGACGGCCACCCAGGAGAAGTCGCAGGTCGTCTACGGTGACGAGGCCCAGAAGGCGACGGCGGTCGAGGTGGCCAAGACGTTGGGTCTGCCGACCGGCTCGGTCACCAAGGGCAAGCCCTCGGGAGCAGCCGCCGTGACCGTGATCCTGGGCCAGGACTACGAGATCAAGGGGGCCCGGTAGGGGCCCTGTGGGGCGCCCCGGAAAACGTTGGCGGTGTCGTCGGCGGTCCGTGAGACCCTGGAGGGGTACTGGACCGCCGACGAAAGCCTGCTTGTGACCGCCACGGATCGTTCCATCGAACTCGTCAACGCTGCCGCTCAGGCGGCCGCCGACCGGCTCGCGCACGACATCATCGCGTACGACGTCAGCGATGTGCTGTCGATCACCGACGCCTTCCTGCTCGCCTCCGCGCCCAACGACCGCCAGGTCAAGTCGATCGTCGACGAGATCGAGGAGCGCCTGAACAAGGACCTCGGCGCCAAGCCGGTCCGCCGTGAAGGCGACCGCGACGCCCGCTGGATCCTGCTGGACTACGTCGACATCGTCGTCCACGTCCAGCACAGCGAGGAGCGGGTCTTCTACGCCCTGGAGCGGCTGTGGAAGGACTGCCCCGAGCTGCCGCTGCCCGAGGACGCGGCGAAGACCCGCGGCAAGGGTGCCGAGCACGCCGAACTCACGGGTGTCGACCTCTCCGCGCACGCCGCCGGCCTGCCCGACGGACCGGACGGTGAGCTGAGCTGAGCACCACCAAGGGCGGCACTGGCCGCCGAATCGTCCTCTGGCGCCATGGCCAGACCTCCTGGAACCTGGAGCGCCGCTTCCAGGGCTCGACCGACATCGAGCTGACGGAGACCGGTGTCGCCCAGGCGCGCCGGGCCGCCCGGCTGCTCGCCGCGCTGAAGCCGGACGCCATCGTGGCCTCCGACCTGAGGCGGGCGGCGGCCACCGCCGCCGAGCTGGCCGTGCTCACCGGCCACACCGTCAACCACGACTCAGCGCTGCGCGAGACGTACGCGGGGGAGTGGCAGGGGCTGACCCACGAGGAGATCGTGGGGCGGTACGGCGAGCAGTACGCCGCCTGGAAGCGCGGCGAGCCCGTGCGCCGGGGCGGCGGCGAGCTGGAGACCGAGGTGGCCGACCGGGCCGCCCCGGTGGTCCTGCGGCACGCCGACAAGCTCCCCGAGGACGGCACGCTCGTCGTGGTCAGCCACGGCGGCACGATCCGCACCACCATCGGCCGGCTCCTGGGCCTGGAGGCCGAGCACTGGGAGAGTCTGGGCGGCCTCTCGAACTGCTGCTGGTCGGTCCTGGGCGAGGGTGCCCGCGGCTGGCGTCTCATGGAGCACAACGCGGGCACGCTGCCCGAACCGGTCCTCGGCGACGACGACTGAGCCCCGAGACCGGCCTGCCGGACCCGGATTTCACTTTCCGGCAGGTCACAGGCTAGAGTTCTTCTTGTTCGCAGCGCAGAGCGCGAAGAACACGAGGGGCTATAGCTCAGTTGGTAGAGCGCCTGCATGGCATGCAGGAGGTCAGGAGTTCAATTCTCCTTAGCTCCACAGTCACCGAATCCCGTCCCCAGCAGGGGGCGGGATTCGTCGTTCCGGCACTTCGCACGGGGCGGCCACCTCGCAGGGGTCGGCCACCTCGCGCGGGTCCCGCACCTCGGGTGAGTCAGGCGCCTCGCGCAGGGATGCGAGCCCGAGGCGGCTCTCCTCGTCGGTGGGGGTGTAGGCCACGATCCGGCACTCCGGCATCCCGTTCACGGAGAGGGAGACCGAGGTCAACCGGACCTCGCCCACCCGCGCGTGGCGGAAGACCGTCACGCATGTCCCCGGCGGGACCACGTCACCACCGCGCCACAGCCGGGTGAACTCCGGACTGACCTCCGCGAGGCCCCGTACGAGCTCCTCCCAGGCGGGCTCGCCCACATGCCGCCCGTACGCGCCCCGCAGCCGCGCCACCATCAGCGCCAACTCCCGCTTACGGTCGGCCACCGGGCACAGGGGGCCGTCCACGCCGAACAGCGCCCACAGTGCGTTGCGTAGGGCGAACGGACCGGTGTCCGGGGTCTGTCCGTCCTGGAAGAAGAGCCGCTCGTACACGGTGTTGGTCGCGAGCACGTCGTACCGCGCGTTGTAGAGCACCGCCGGGTGCGGCTCCAGGGCGTCGAGGATGCCCTGGATCTCCGGACTCACCTCCTGGACGTCCCCGGCGGACCTCTCGGGCGCGTACGGCACCTCGGCCAGGCGGTAGAGGTGCTCGCGCTCGGGGCGGTCGAGGCGAAGGGTGCGGGCGACCGCTTCGAGCACCTGGGCGGAGGCGTTGATCGGGCGCCCCTGCTCCAGCCACGTGTACCAGGTCACGCCGACCCCGGAGAGGTGGGCGACCTCCTCGCGGCGTAACCCCGGTGTGCGGCGGCGGAGCCCGGGCGGCATCCCGACATCCTCCGGAGTCACCCGGGCCCGGCGGCTGCGCAGGAACGCGGCCAGCTCCGGCCGTCGGTGTCGCTGTGTCGGCGCTGCTGCCACGATCGTCCACCCCCATGGTCGACAACATGTCCCGTACTCAGTAAAGACGGTGGCACCGACAATCGCCCCCGCCCGCCGCTCGGGGTCGCCGGGCCGCCGCGCCGAGCACGCCGACCCTCTTGCGAGGCCATGGCAGAATCGGACGGCCGGAGGGGGACGAGGATCCGGACGGGAGGGTGACCCAAGTGCTCGGCGACAACGGCAGGGTGTCCTATGGGTGCACGGCCTGCGGCCACAGCTGGAGCTGACTGATGGGTGCACACAGGCGGAAGTGCGACTGGTGCGGCAGCGGCACGCCCATCGTGCGCGACATGGAACCCGTCAACCCGGGGTTCCAGTACTGGTGTGAGGAGTGCGCGCGGGCGCTGATCATAAAAGGCGACCCCATCGAGACGTACCGCGAACTCGAGGGGGAGCCGATCTACGGCCGGCTCCTCGACGAGCACTGCACCCTCAAGCGGTTCTACTCCTTCGCCACGGCCTGACGCCGCAGCGTCAGCGCGTACCCCACGAGCAGCGCCGTCGCCGTCAGCGGGTAGACGGCCGACAGCAGCATTTGCCCCGCGTTCTGGTCCAGTTCGGGCCGGCCCGGGTCGTGCGGAACCCACCACAGTGCGAACGAGGCGAAGACCAGGGCCACCGTCCCCGTCACCGCCCACGCGCGCGTGGCGCGGTCCGCGAGCAGGATCAGCAGCGGCACGCACCAGACCCAGTGGTGGGACCACGAGATCGGGCTGATCATCAGCGCCGTGAACGCGCAGACGACCACCGCCACCGCCTTGTCGCCGCGCACCGCGGCCCGCACCGCGAGCACCATCGCCAGGCCGCCCAGGACCGCCGCGGTCACCGCCCACCACATGCCCGGGTCGTCCGTGTGCATCAGCCGGGCCAGGACTCCGCGGATCGACTGGTTGGCGGTCTCCTCGGCGAAGCCGACCCGGCCGGTCTCGAACAGGGTCTCCGTCCAGAAGCGCTTGGAGTCCGCCGGCAGCACGAGCGCCACGGCCAGCGTCGTCCCGAGGAACACCCCGGTCGCCGTCACCGCCGTCCGCAGCCACTGGTTCCAGACCCGGTCCCGGCGCCACAGCAGCAGCCCCGCGACCAGCAGCAGGACCACGAAGAGGCCCGGTGTGAGTTTCACCGCGGTCGCCAGGCCGATGCCCAGGCCTGCCCAGCGGTTGACCTCACGGCGCGTGAGGTCCCAGAGCACGGCCACGGCTATGAGCAGGTTGATCTGCCCGTACCGCAGGGTCGTCCACACCGGCTCGCACCAGACCACCACCGCCGCGACCCACAGTGTCGTACGCCACAGATCCGTGCGGGACAGCGACGGGCGGACCAGCTGGAGCGAGAGCTGCACCAGCGCGACCACCAGGAGCAGGTTCCCCGCGGTGGTGAGCGTCCGCATCAGCGGCACCCCCACCAGGGTCAGCGGGACGAACAGCAGCGCGGCGAAGGGCGGATAGGTCATGCCGAGGTTCGCCGAGGTGGCGCGCATCGCGTAGAGGTCGCCGCCGGCCCGGACCGTCTCCCCCTCGGCCCGGTAGACCATCACGTCGAGCATGTTCACGTGGGCGAGGCGTTGCGCCACCCAGAAGGCCGCGAACGAGAGCAGACAGACCGCCGCGGCGGTGGCCAGGGGCCACGGCCGGGCGCGGGTTTTGGAGAGCACGGAGACGGACACAGTCGGCGACCCTACCCGGCAGGTCAGAAGGGTCCGGAGAATCGATTTGGAGATCTGCCGGGGAGCCGGTTAATGTTCTGTCTGTCGCCGCGAGGGAAACCAAGACGGAGACGGGAACAGCAAGGGGCTATAGCTCAGTTGGTAGAGCGCCTGCATGGCATGCAGGAGGTCAGGAGTTCAATTCTCCTTAGCTCCACATAAAAGAAAGCGGACCACCCGGATCGGGTGGTCCGCTTCTTCGTGTGTCCGCACTCGGAACGCCGGTGCGGCCCGTACGGGCCCTGCGGTACCCTGGCGCCATGCGTGCCGTACGCCTTCTGCTTACCGAGCCGCGCTGATCAGTCCCGACGGATGACAGACATCTGTCGGAGTCGGCGCGGCGTCCCCTCCTGTGCGAGGGGATTTTTCATTTCACGGCAGTCCGTGGCAGTGGGCAGAGACGATCGATGGAGCTTCAAGGACCATGACCGAGATCAATACGGCCGCCGAGACGGCGGCCCCGCATCGCTACACGGCGGCCATGGCCGCCGACATCGAGGCACGCTGGCAGGACTTCTGGGACGCCGAGGGCACCTACGAGGTCCCGAACCCCACCGGTGACCTGGCGGGCGACCCCGAGGTCGCCGCCCGGCCCAAGAAGTTCATCATGGACATGTTCCCGTACCCCTCGGGTGCGGGCCTGCACGTCGGCCACCCGCTCGGCTACATCGCCACGGACGTCTTCGCCCGCCACGCGCGCATGACCGGCCACAACGTGCTGCACACCCTGGGCTTCGACGCCTTCGGCCTGCCGGCCGAGCAGTACGCCGTGCAGACGGGCACGCACCCGCGCGTGTCCACCGAGGCCAACATGGAGAACATGAAGGTCCAGCTGCGCCGGCTGGGCCTGGGCCACGACAAGCGCCGGTCGTTCGCCACGATCGACCCGGAGTACTACCGCTGGACCCAGTGGATCTTCCTGCAGATCTTCAACTCCTGGTACGACGACGAGGCCGGCAAGGCCCGTCCGATCGCCGAGCTGATCGAGCAGTTCGAGAACGGCACCCGTGAGGTCCCCGGCACGCGCGCGTGGAGCGAGCTGAGCGCCGCCGAGCGCTCCGAGGTCCTGGGCGAGTACCGCCTGGCGTACGCCTCCGACGCGCCCGTCAACTGGTGCCCCGGCCTGGGCACGGTCCTGGCCAACGAGGAGGTCACCGCCGACGGTCGCTCCGAGCGCGGCAACTTCCCCGTCTTCAAGTCCAAGCTGCGCCAGTGGAACATGCGGATCACCGCCTACGCGGACCGCCTGCTGGACGACCTGGACGCGCTGGACTGGCCCGAGGCCATCAAGCTGCAGCAGCGCAACTGGATCGGCCGCTCCGAGGGCGCCCGCGTCGACTTCCAGGTCGGCGACACCGGCGCCATCACCGTCTTCACCACCCGCCAGGACACCCTGTTCGGCGCCACCTACATGGTCCTGGCGCCCGAGCACGACCTGATCGAGAAGATCGTCCCTGCGGTCTGGCCCGAGGGCACCCACGACGTGTGGACCGGCGGTCACGCCACCCCGTCCGAGGCCGTCGACGCCTACCGCAAGCAGGCCGCCTCCAAGTCCGACGTCGAGCGCCAGGCCGACGCCAAGGAGAAGACCGGCGTCTTCACCGGCGCGTACGCGACCAACCCGGTCAGCGGCGAGCAGGTCCCGGTCTTCATCGCCGACTACGTCCTGATGGGCTACGGCACCGGCGCCATCATGGCCGTCCCGGCGCACGACAGCCGCGACTTCGCCTTCGCGCGCGCCTTCGAGCTGCCGATGCGCTGCGTCGTGGATCCGAGCACGGCGTCCGACAGCGGCTCCGCCGCGGACCGCGGCACCGACCCCTCGACCTGGGACGAGGCCTTCTCCTCGTACGAGGCGAAGCTGGTCAACTCCTCGAACGAGGACATCTCCCTGGACGGTCTGGACGTCGTCGACGCCAAGGAGAAGATCACCGCCTGGCTGACCGACCGGGGCATCGGCGAGGGCACGGTCAACTTCCGGCTGCGCGACTGGCTGTTCAGCCGCCAGCGGTACTGGGGCGAGCCCTTCCCGATCGTCTACGACGAGGACGGCGTCGCCCACTCGCTGCCCGAGTCGATGCTGCCGCTGGAGCTGCCGGAGGTCGAGGACTACTCGCCGCGCACCTTCGACCCGGAGGACGCGGACACCCAGCCGGAGACCCCGCTGTCCCGCAACGAGGACTGGGTCAACGTCACCCTGGACCTGGGTGACGGCGCCGGTCCGCGCCGCTACCGCCGCGAGACCAACACCATGCCCAACTGGGCCGGTTCCTGCTGGTACGAGCTGCGCTACCTGGACCCGCACAACGACGAGAAGCTGGTCGACCCGGCCGTCGAGCAGTACTGGATGGGCCCCCGCGAGGGCATGCCGACCGGTGGCGTCGACCTGTACGTCGGCGGCGCCGAGCACGCCGTGCTGCACCTGCTGTACGCGCGGTTCTGGTCCAAGATGCTGTTCGACCTGGGCCACATCTCCTCGGCCGAGCCGTTCCACAAGCTGTACAACCAGGGCATGATCCAGGCCTTCGTCTACCGGGACGAGCGCGGGATCGCCGTGCCGGCGGCCGAGGTCGAGGAGCGCGACGGCGGCTTCTGGTACCAGGGCGAGAAGGTCAGCCGCGTCCTGGGCAAGATGGGCAAGTCCCTGAAGAACGCCGTGACGCCGGACGAGATCTGCTCCGAGTACGGCGCCGACACCCTGCGCCTGTACGAGATGGCGATGGGCCCGCTGGACGTGTCCCGTCCCTGGGACACGCGCGCGGTGATCGGCCAGTACCGGCTGCTGCAGCGGCTGTGGCGCAACGTCGTCGACGAGACGACCGGCGAGGTCACCGTCGTCGACGACGCGCCCGACGAGGACACGCTGCGCGCGCTGCACAAGGCGATCGACGGTGTCTCCCAGGACATGGTCGCGATGCGCTTCAACACCGCCATCGCCAAGATCACCGAGCTGAACAACCACCTGACGAAGACGGGCGGCGCGCTGTCCCGGTCGGTCGCCGAGCAGCTGGTGCTGCTGGTCGCCCCGCTGGCCCCGCACATCACCGAGGAGCTGTGGCGCCGGCTGGGCCACACCGACTCGGTCGTCCACCAGGGCTTCCCGGTGGCCGACCCGGCGTACGTCGTCGACGAGACCGTGACCTGCGTCGTGCAGATCAAGGGCAAGGTCAGGGCCCGTCTGGAGGTCTCGCCGTCGATCACCGACGCGGACCTGGAGGCGCTGGCGCTGGGCGACCCGCACGTGGTCGCGGCGCTGGGCGGAGCGGAGATCCGCAAGGTGATCGTGCGGGCGCCGAAGCTGGTCAACATCGTCGCGGGCTGACGACACGGTCGCCGTCCCGACGGGAACATAGGGGTTTCCCCTACGGGCAGGTTGGGGGTTCCGAAGGAACCCCTGGCCTGCCCGTTCCGTTTACGGTGGAGGGACCACATACGTGGGAACCGACGGACGCCGGAGGGGCACACATGGAAGCCACGATTATCACGATCATGGCGCTGCTCTTCTTGTCGTTCGTGGCGCTCGGTGTCTTCGTCACCGTGAAGGCGGTCAAGGCCGCCAAACGCGGGGTCGACCGCACGATCGACCAGGCGCGGCGCACGGTCGAGGACACCACGCTGCGAGCCAAGAGCTTCGGCCAGACAGGGGTCCCGGGTGAGCTGGCCAGACTCCGGCTCTCGCTGCGCACCTCCATGCGGGCCACACAGGAGGCGCTCCAGGCGGGTGTCGGCGAGGACGCCTCGCTGAAGGAGTCGCTGGACCTGTTCCGTCGGCTCAGCGGGCACGGGCTGGAACTGGACGACGACCTCAGGCGCCTTGAGCGGGAGCCCGACCGGGCATGGGTGGCCGGGCAGCTCCCCGAACTCGCCGCGCGAACCGAACGGATCACGAGCTCGGCCGACGCGCTGCGCCGCGCCGCCCGGGACCGAGCCCTGAAGTTCGCCGAGGACGACCTGTCGTCGCTGAGCGACCAGATCGACGTCGAAGCGGGGGCACTGCGCCACTGGACCCGCCCGGAGAGCGCGCCGCGTGCGGCGGCGGGCACCGACGAATTCAGGGCCGCGCCGTCCGGGCAGGCCGGGACGGCCGGGCAGCCCGGGCATGCGGCCGGTGGTGAGCGGTCCGCGATCACGGCGCCCGATCCGCGTCGGACCGCCTACCCCTGGGAGAAGTCGGCCCGCCCCGAGACCACCACCTGACGGCACCGGGGCGGAGGACCGGAGCCCGTAGGCGGGCGTCCGGACGGACGCTCGACGTGTCGCCGGTGGGGGCCGGGCTGCCGTGCGGCGGTCTCGGCGGGTAACCTCCCGCTCATGTCCCGGCATGTCGCGATCGTCACCGATTCCACGGCCTACCTGCCACGCCAGACGAGGGAGCGGCACGCGATCACCACGGTCCCGCTGACCGTCGTCATCGGCGACCGCGCCTTGGAGGAAGGCACCGAGATCTCGGCCAAGGCCCTCGCCGAGGCCCTGCAGAAGAAGCGCTCCGTCACCACCTCGCGGCCGAGCCCCGAGGTCTTCGCCGAGGCCTACCGCGACGCCGCCGAGGCCGGGGCGACGGGCGTCGTCTCGCTCCATCTGTCCGCCGAGGTCTCCGGGACCTACGACGCCGCCGTGCTCGCGGCGAAGGACGCGCCGCTGCCCGTGCGCGTGGTGGACACCCGGATGATGGGGATGGCACTCGGCTTCTGCGCCCTGGAGGCGGCGCGGATCGCGGAGGCCGGCGGTTCGCTCGACGAAGCCGTCGCGGCTGCCGAGAAGCGCGCCGCGGGGACCTCCGCCTACTTCTACGTCGACACCCTGGACTATCTGCGCCGGGGCGGACGCATCGGGACCGCGCAGGCGCTGCTCGGCTCCGCGCTCGCGGTGAAGCCGCTCCTCGAACTCGACGGCGGGCGGATCGAGCTGAGGGAGAAGGTGCGCACGGCCTCGAAGGCCATCGCGCGCCTGGAGGAGATCGCGGTGGAACGGGCCGGTTCCGGCGACGTCGACATCGCGGTCCACCACCTCTCCGCCCCGGAACGGGCCGCGGCGCTCGCGGACCGGCTCAGGGAGCGTGTGCCGGGGATGGCGGAGATCCAGGTCAGCGAGGTGGGAGCGGTCATCGGCGCGCACACCGGGCCCGGGCTGCTCGCGGTCGTCGTCTCGCCGCGCTGAGAACCGTCACTCGGGGGAGTGACGGAGTTTTCCACAGCCGGACCCCTGTCCACGGAACCTCGTAGGGCCCCGCACGGTGCGGTCGCGATGCTTAGCGTCATCCGCATGACTCTTCGTACACGTACGGCATCGACCACTCCGCGCACCATGGGCACGAGGGGTGCTCCGACGAGCGGACCCGGCAGGGCGGCGGGTTCCGACGGGCGGAGCCGCCCCGGAGCGCGCGGAGCGTCTCCCGGGCGGGGCGGTAGGCGGGCCAGGGTTGGGAGGACGGCCACGGGGATTGCCGGGGCGGGGGTACGGCGCCGGGGCGACGCGCTGTTTCCTGGAGCTGCGGGGGCGGGCGCGCCGTCCGTGGTGCCGGTGCCGGTGCCGGTGCCGGTTCAGGTGGGGGTGGACGGCGGTGCGGTGGTGCCGGAGGTGCCCGAGGCGTTTGAACGGGGGTCGCCGCCCAGGGCTCGGGGGCGGCTGGCGGAAGCGTTGCGCGAACGGATGCCGGTGTGGGTGCAGACGCGTTGTGGGCTCGACCCCAGGTCGCTGGCCGCGGTGGTGGTGGTCCTGGTCGTCGCCGCGGGGCTCGCGGGCGGCTACTTCTGGACGGGTCGGCCGGAGCCGGTGCGCGCTCCCGAACTCGTGCGGGCCGCGCCCGCGCCCGGACCTCGGGCCGGGACGAGGACAGGCACGGGGATAGGGACGGAGCCTCCTCGCGGTCCGGGTGCCGCGTCGAGCGGGGCGAGGGTGATCGTCGATGTCGGTGGGAAGGTGCGCAGGCCAGGGGTGCTGACGCTGCCCGTGGGCTCGCGGGTGGCGGACGCCCTGCGTGCGGCGGGCGGGGCGAAGCCGGGCGCCGATCTCACCGGGCTCAACCGGGCCCGTGTCCTCTCCGACGGCGAGCAGGTGCTGGTCGGGCTGCCGGGGATGGCGGCGGGCGGTCCCGGCCCCGGGAGTGCGGGCGGAGGCGGGCCGGGAGTGCCGTTGAGTCTGAACACCGCCACGGCGGAGCAGCTCGACACCCTTCCCGGGGTCGGTCCCGTCCTCGCCCGGCACATCGTCGACCATCGGACGGAGCACGGCGGTTTCCGGTCGGTCGGGGAGCTGCGGGAGGTCAACGGCATCGGTGAACGCCGGTTCGCCGACCTCGAACCCCTGGTCCGGCCGTGAGGGGCCGGGAGGGGACGGCCGGTGAGCCGGAGAGCTGCGGGTCCGAGGGGAAGCGCCGGGCCGCCGGGTGGGAGGAAGGGCCCGTGGATCTCCGGCTCGTTCCGCTCGCGGTGGCGGCGTGGGCGGCGGCGGCCTGCGCGCTCGGTGCCACCGGGTGGTGGACGATCGGCGGGGTCGCGGTCTGTCTGGTGGTGGCCGTCGGTCTGCTGGTGCCGGGGGTGGCCGTGAGGTTCGGTGGCGGGGAGGCCCGCTGGGGTGGCCCGGAGGGGGATTCCGGAGCGCCTCTCGGGGGCGGCTGGGCCGGGGTGGCCGCGGGCGCTCGTCGGTGGTCGGGTTCGCCGGGGTGGAGGTTGCGGGCGACCGCGTGTGCCGGAGCCCTGCTGTGCGCCGCCGCCGGGGCGACCTCGGCGGGACTGCACGCGGCGGATCTGCGGCGCGGTCCCGTTCCGGTGCTGGCGGAGGAGTCGGCGCGGGTGTGGCTGGAGGTGACGGTGGCCTCCGATCCGAGGCTCACCCGGCCCCGGGTGCGGGGCAGCGCGACGGTCCCGGTCTCGGTCGTCCTGGACGGGGTGGTCACCAGGGCCGAGCGGTCCGACGGCACGGCCCATCGGACCAGGGCCCCGGTCCTGCTGATCGTGCCGCCGGGGGAGGGGCGGGAGGAGTGGTTACGGCTCGTGCCGTCGACCCGGCTGAGGGTCGGTGGGAGGCTCGCGCCGCCGGCGCGGCCGGACGATCCGTTCGCCGCGGTGCTCAAGGTCGACGGCGCAGCAGCGCCTCGGATCATCGGGCCACCGAGCGCGCTGCAACGGACGGCGGGGGAGTTGCGCGCGGGACTGCGGCGGGCGACCGAGGGGCTGCCACCGGATGCGCGGGCCCTGTTGCCCGGCCTGGTCGTGGGCGACACGTCCAGGGTCGAGCCCGAACTGCGGGACGCCTTCCAGGCGACGGACCTCACCCATCTGCTTGCCGTGTCGGGAAGCAACCTCTCCATCGTGCTGCTTCTGCTCGTGGGGCGCCCTGGGCGGGCCCACCTGGTGGAGCGGGGCGGGCTCGCGCCTCGGCTGGGGCTTTCGCTGCGGGGTACGGCCTTGGCCGGGGGAGCGCTGACGCTGGCGTTCGTGGTCGTCTGCCGGCCCGATCCGAGCGTGTTGCGGGCGGCGGCCTGCGGGTTCGTGGTGCTGCTCGCGATCGGGACCGGCCGACGGAGATCGTTGGTTCCGGCGCTGGCCGCCGCCGTCCTGGCGCTGGTGCTCTACGACCCCTGGCTGGCCCGGAGTTACGGATTCCTGCTCTCGGTCCTGGCCACCGGTGCCCTGCTCATGGTCGCCCCGGGGTGGAGTGAGGGGCTACGGCGGCGAGGGGTGCCCGGTGGGCTCGCGGAAGCCCTCGCGGCCTCACTGGCGGCGCAGGCGGCCTGCGCCCCGGTCGTGGTGGTCTTCGCCGCGCGGGTGAGTCTGGTCGCGATTCCGGCGAACCTGTTCGCCGAGCTCGCGGTGGCGCCCGCGACGGTGCTCGGATTCGCCACGCTCGCCCTGGCGGCGGTGTGGGCCCCGGCGGCGGAGTGGGTCGCCTGGCTGGCGGGGTGGCCCGCCGGTTGGATCGCGCGGGTGGCCCGTACGGGCGCCGCCCTTCCCGGGGCGGAACTGAGCTGGCCCGGCGGGTGGTGGGGCGGCCTCGCCCTGGCGCTGCTCACGGCCGTGGTCGTGCTCGGTGCGCGCAGACTGCCGCACCGGGGGCCGATCGGTGTGCTGGTCGTCGTGGTGCTCCTCCTCGTGGTGGTGCGGCCGGCGCCGCTGACCCGGTGGGCCACCGGATGGCCGCCGCCGGGCTGGGTGTACGCGATGTGCCAGGTGGGGCAGGGGGACGCGACGGTGCTCGCGGCGGGCGGGGACGCGGGTGTCGTGGTGGACGCGGGACCGGATCCGGAGGCGGTGGACCGGTGCTTGCGCGAACTCGGTGTCAGGAGCGTGCCGTTGCTGCTGCTCACCCATTTCCACGCGGACCACGTGGCCGGGCTGCCGGGGGTGCTGCGCGGGCGGGCGGTGGGGGCGATCCAGACGACGGGGCTGGAGGAGCCGCCCGGCCAGGCCGCGTTCGTACGGCGGGCGGCGGCGACCGCGCGTGTGCCGCTGATCCGCGCGGGGCCGGGGGAGCAGCGGCGGGCCGGGGCCCTGGAATGGCGGGTGCTCTGGCCGGAGGCGGGAGCGGTGGCAGGGGATTCCGGCGCCGGGGCGAACGACGCCAGTGTCACCCTGCTCGTCCGGGCGGCCGGAGGGCTGACCCTGCTGCTGCTCGGTGATCTGGAGCCACCGGCGCAGCGGGCGTTGCTGCGGGCCCATCCGGACCTCGGGCCGGTGGACGTGCTCAAGGTCGCCCACCACGGTTCGGCCCACCAGGACCCGGGGCTGATACGGGCGGTGCGCCCGAGGCTTGCGTTGGTCTCGTCCGGGCCGGACAACCCGTACGGGCACCCTTCGCCCCGGACTCTGGACCTGCTGAGGGCCGGTGGGGCGCGAGTGCTGCGGACCGATCGGGACGGGGCGGTCGCGGTGGTGGGAGCGGGGCCGGGCCTCGTGGCCGTACCGAGAGCCATCCTTGTAAAGGAGTCTTTCTAAAGATATCTTTACATCATGTCGGAGAACAGTGATCCACGGCCCGAGGGTGAGCAGCCCCGCAGTATTCGGCTCACCGACCCGCGCGCACTCCGCGCGTACGCCCACCCCCTGCGGATGTCCCTGGTGGGGCTGCTCCGCACCAGCGGACCGTTCACCGCCACCCGGGCGGCCGAGCTGACCGGGGAGTCCGTCGCCAGCTGCTCCTACCACCTGCGGATACTCGCCAAGTACGGGCTGGTGGAGGAGGCGCCGGGGGGCAAGGGCCGGGAGAAGCCCTGGCGGGCCACGGCCCGGTACACGGAGTGGCCGGAGTACAGCGAGGACGCGGCGGTCACGGAAGCGGCCGACGCGCTGGGCGCGGCGATCGTCGAGCGCTACTTCGAGCGGGTCACCCGGGCCATGGAGGGTCGGCACCGGCTGCCGAGAAAGTGGCGGGAGGCCGAGCAGTTCGGCGACCGCGTGCTCCACCTCACCCCCGAGGAACTGGCCGGGATCGGGGAGCGCATCGACGACCTGTTCCGGCCCTACGAGACGCGTGCCGCCGACCCGTCCCTCCGGCCGGAGGGCTCGCGGCCCGTCACCGTCCTGCAGATCGCCTACCTGGACCAGGACGTACCCGAAAGCGATGAGGAGTGAGAGGGGAGTGGGATCAGTGGGAGGAGTGAAGCGTATGGGCCTCGTGGGCCGGGTGCCGCCGTTGCTGCGCGAGCGGACCTTCCGTCGGTACTGGACAGGGCAGACCATCTCGCTCGCCGGTGATCAGATATCGCTCATGGCGATCCCGCTCGCCGCCGTGCTGGTCCTCGGCGCCGACGCCGCCGCGATGGGCTGGCTCAAGGCCGCCGAACTCCTGCCCGCGCTCCTGTTCAACCTGCCCTTCGGCGCCTGGGCCGACCGGCAGGCCGGCCGCAGGCGTGCCATGATCGCGACCGACCTCGGGCGGGCGGCACTGGTGCTGTCCCTCCCCGTGGCCTACGCGCTCGACGCCCTGACGCTCACCCAGCTCTACGTGGTGGCCTTCGGGGTCGGCGCGCTCACCGTGCTCTTCGAGGTCTGCAACGCCACGCTCTTCGTGGCGCTGGTGCCCACCGAGCGCTATGTGCAGGCGAACTCGCTGGTCAACGGCAGCCGTTCGACTGCCTGGCTCGCGGGGCCCGGGGTCGGCGGCCTTCTGGTGCAGTTCCTCACCGCTCCGTTCGCCCTGGTCGCGGACGCCCTCACGTACCTGGTGTCGGCCGGGTACCTGGCCCGGATCGCCCCGGTCGAGCCTTCGCCCGCGCCCGTCACCAAGGGGCACTTCACCGAGGGGATGCGCTGGGTGCTCCGGGAGCGTTCGATGCGCGCGCTGTTCTCCGCCTCCGGGACGGTGCAGTTCTTCAACTTCATGTTCCACACGCTCTTCGTGCTCTACGCGACCACCGAACTCGGCCTCGGGGCGGGGCTGCTCGGCCTGGTGCTCGCGACCGGCGCCGTGGGTGGTCTCCTCGGGGCGGTGTGGAGCGGAGCGGTCGTCCGGCGGATCGGTATCGGCGGCTCGCTCGTCGTCGGCTTCCTCGGGTTCACGCTGCCGCTGCTCCTGATACCCCTGGCCGGCGGTCCACGGACGCTGGTGGTGTTCGTGCTGTTCCTGGCGGAGTTCCTCTCCTGCGTCGGCGTGATGATCGTGGACGTGGCGGTGGGATCGTTCCTGATGGCGCTGATACCCGACGCCGTGCGGGCCCGGGTCATGGGCGCCTTCCGGACGCTCAACCATGGCTTCCGCCCGCTCGGCGCGCTCGTCGGAGGGCTGCTCGGCACCGCGATCGGACTGCGGCCGACGCTCTGGATCGCCACGGTCGGGGCCGTCTTCGCCGTGTTGTGGCTGTTGCCCTCGCCGCTGCCGTGGATGCGGGAGCTGCCGGAGCGGGAAGGGGAGTCGGCGCCGGTCGCGTAGGTGCGGGGAGGTGCGTGCTTCTGCGCGGGTCGGGACCAGTGATCGGGTGAATTGGAATTTCCGATTCGAACCCTCGGTAACACTTGCTGCACGCTTGCCCGGTTTGCCTAGAACGTGTGGGCGGTGATCGAATGCAATTTCGTTGCACAATGAACGAGTCGCACGGGGGTGCGTGAAGAATGTTCGATCGTCTCTTCGGGAAGCGTGCGGCGGGCGCCGCCCGGGGCGGTCCGCTCGCCGGTCTCGCCGTACCCGCCTCTGCGGGAATGCTGAGCTGCCGGGTGCTCGACCCGGTGCACGAACCGGTCCGGCAGGCCGAGTTCGTCGTCAGCGACGCCGCGGGGCGCAAGGTGCTCGCCGGGGAGACCGACCCGTACGGCACGGCGCTCGCGACCGTACCGGCGGGCGAGTACCGGCTCGCGATCACCGCCGAGGGCTACACGCCGCACCACGGCACCGCCGTCGTCGCCGAGGGCGGCCACGCCGGGCTCGGTGACGTCCTGCTCCAGATCGCCCCGCAGCCCCCGCTCCCCGAGGCGGGCGACTGGGAGATCGACCCGACGCACTCGCAGATCGGGTTCACCGCGCGCCATATCGGCCTGGCCCGGATCCACGGCCGGTTCAACAGCTTCGCGGGCGCGGTGCGGATCGGTGAGCGGATGGAGCAGTCGGCGATGCACGTCGTCATCGACGCCGCGTCCATCGACACCGGGGTGCAGATGCGCGACGACCACCTGCGGTCCGGTGACTTCCTCGACGTCGGCGCCTATCCCACGCTGGAGTTCTTCAGCGAGCGCTTCACGCACAGGGGCGGCAACCGGTGGGCCGTCACCGGCGCGCTCACCCTGCACGGCGTGAGCCGCACGGTGACGCTCGACACCCAGTACCTGGGTCTCGGGAGCGGGCTGGAGGGCGAGACCCGCGGTGCCTGCCGGGCCAGCACCGAACTCCACCGGGAGGACTTCACCCTCACCTGGCAGACCCTGCTCGCGCGGGGGATCGCGGCCGTGGGATCGAGCATCAGCATCGAGCTCGACATCCAGATCGTTCCGAAGTCGACGCGGGGCTGACGGGCGGGCGCCGCCCGGGGCGGGGCCGTTGGCCGGTCCTGTGGGTGTCCCCGCGTGTGTCTTACGGGGCCTCCAGCCAGCCCTCGTACTCGGCGGCCAGCTCGTCGAGGGCGACCGGGTCCAGCCTGCCGTGCGGATCCTCGACCACCACCAGCCACTGGGCGTCCTCCGCGTCGTCCTCCCCGGCCAGGGAGTCCCTTACGAGCTGAGGTTCCTCCGCCAGGCCGAAACGGTCGGGGAGTTCGCCCGCGACCTCTTCGGCGGCGTCGCGGTCGGGGAGTACCAGTACGTGTCGTTCGCTCACCCCGCCATTCTCGGGCATGGGTGTCAGTGGCCCGTGGGATGCTGGATCGCGATGGCCACCAGAAAGACTTCCCCCGAAGAACTCCTCGGTCCCGTGACGCTCGCCGTGGGGCAGGAGGACCTGCTCCTCGACCGTGTCGTCCAGGAGGTGGTGGCGGCAGCCCGCGCCGCCGACGCCGACACGGACGTGCGCGACCTGATGTCCGACCAGCTCCAGCCCGGGACGCTCGCCGAGCTCACCAGCCCCTCGCTCTTCGCCGAGCGGAAGGTCCTGGTCGTGCGGAACGCCCAGGATCTCGCCGCCGACACGGTCAAGGACATCAAGGCTTACCTCGACGATCCGATCGAGGACATCTCGCTCGTCCTGCTTCACGCGGGTGGCGCCAAGGGCAAGGGGCTGCTCGACGCCGCGCGGAAGGCGGGGGCGCGGGAGGTGGCCTGCCCGAAGACCACCAAGCCGGCGGAGCGGCTGACGTTCGTACGGCAGGAGTTCCGGGCGCTGGGGCGGTCGGCCACGCCGGAGGCCTGCCAGGCGCTCGTGGACTCGATCGGCAGCGACCTGCGGGAGCTCGCGTCCGCGGCGGCGCAGCTCACGGCCGACGTGGACGGGACGATCGACGAGGCCGTCGTCGGGCGGTACTACACGGGGCGCGCCGAGGCGTCCTCCTTCAACGTCGCGGACCGCGCCGTCGAGGGGCGGGCGGCGGAGGCGCTGGAGGCGTTGCGCTGGTCGCTCTCGACCGGGGTCGCGCCGGTGCTCATCACCAGTGCGCTCGCGCAGGGTGTACGGGCGATCGGCAAACTGTCCTCGGCGAGGGGCGGGCGACCCGCCGACCTCGCCCGGGAGCTGGGGATGCCGCCCTGGAAGATCGACCGCGTACGGCAGCAGATGCGGGGCTGGACCCCGGACGGGGTGTCGCTCGCGCTGCGGGCGATCGCGGAGGCGGACGCGGGGGTGAAGGGCGGCGGGGACGACCCGGAATACGCCCTGGAGAAGGCGGTGGTCGCGGTGGCGCGGGCGGCGAGGATGCGGCGGGGGTAGGGGCGGGGGTGTCTGCGGGTCGGCGATTGTGGGTGGGCCGGGCCATTTGAATGACTATTCCCCTCGCCTGTGGACAACTTTCGACGCCCGTCACGACGTCGGGGCATTCTCACCGGGACGGCGAAAGAGCCGCTGTC
>NZ_JBEOZK010000032.1:0-70260 GCF_040297565.1 Streptomyces sp. NPDC001728 | reverse complement strand
GGCACCCGGACCTGGCCCGACCGGGCCACCGCCCGCGCCGAGGTCTTCAACTTCATCGAGACCTTCTACAACCGCCGGCGCCTGCGCAAGCACAACATCTTCGGCTACCTCACCCCAGCTGAGACCAGGCAGCGGCAACAGCACACCCTCGCCGCATAACCATCGAGTGCCCAAGATCACGGAGAAACTTCACGCGGACCTGATCCCCGCACGGCAGAGCTGAACACCGAGCCCCGCCGGGATCCTCGACGTCTCACCGCCTACCGTGCACGAGCTCGTTAGTAGTAGAACTCGAGGTAGTCGACCTTCTCGATGGTGACGTTTTCGGTCGTGCCTGGTGGCCTGTTGCGGTGGAAGTAGCAGGTGCCGAGCGCGGTGCTGAGGATCTGCAGGAGCCGGGTTTCCGGCTCGTTGCGGTGTCGGGCTTCGAAGAGGCGCTCCGGGTATGGGGCGTCGAGGCCCAGGGTGAGCATCCGCAGGCGTGGGTCGTCGCTCGATCCGCCGGCTGCGGTGAAGCCGAGCCATGCGCGGAAGCTGACCATGACGTGTCCGTTGTTCTCCAGGATGGTGCGGTGGGCCTTGCGGCGGATGCGCGGCTGTGCCAGTGCCAGGAGCAATAGTCAATACCTGTGGATGGCTTGATCACGGCGGCGGGTTGACCCCCTGGATGGCCTGCCACCCAGAGCGCTGGGTGGCTGACGTGAGGTGTTGGACCCCTGTGCCCTGGAAGGTGACGAGGGCGGTGTGGACGGGGTCGAGTTCGTCGACGGAACGTCCAAAGTAGGCGAGGATCTGAGTCAGCTCCAGATCGATGACCTCAGCCGAGTCACGGATGTGGCCGAAGCGCGCACCGAGACGAACGGGCCCAAGGATGCAGCGCACGGTGGCTGTGGCCTCGGCCGGGTTCACGACGGTGACCTGGTCGATCTGCAGTTCCACCTTGACGACATGGCCGCCGGGATGGATGGGCTCGGTCATGCCGCCACCTCGGTGCGCTCGACCAGGACGCCGTTCTCGAAGCACGCGCCGGAACGGACCAGGGCGACGAGGTGGGCGCCGGTGATCGCGCGCCAGCGTTCCTGGGCGGACTCGACGAGCTTGAACACCATGGCCAGGGCCGCGGCCGGGCTGCCGGCCCCGCGGGTGACCTTGGTGCGGAGCTTGACCGTGGAGAACGTCGACTCGATCGGATTCGTGGTCCGCAGGTGGACCCAGTGCTCGGCCGGGAAGTCGTAGAACCCGAGCAGTTCGTCTTGGTCGTCGGCGATCTTCGCGACGGCCTTGGGCCACTTGGCACCGTAGGTGCGGGCAAACGCCTCGATCGCCTTCTCAGCGTGCGCGCGGTCCTCCGCGTTGTAGATCTCCTGCATCGCCTTCGTCGCACCGGGCTGGGCGGACTTCGGCAGGCAATTCGTGACGTTGCGAGCCTTGTGAACCCAACACCTCTGATGCCTCGCGGTGGGAAACACCTCGGCCAGCGCGTTCCACAGGCCCATCGCGCCGTCTCCGACCACCAACTCGGGGTCGCGCATGCCACGCCGGCGGCAGTCACGCAGCAGGTCGGCCCACGACTCGGTGGACTCCCGCAGGCCCTCCGCCAGCGCAATCAGCTCCTTGGTGCCGTCCAGCCGGACGCCGAGCAGGACCAGGACGCACGAGTGCGCCTGGCCGAGCCGAACCTTGGGGTGGACGCCGTCGGCCCACACGTAGACGAAGTCGCGATCCGACAGGTCCCGGTCCTGGAAGGCGGCGTGGTCGTCGCTCCGCTGCTTCGTCAGCCGGGTCACTGTTGCGGGCGACAGCCCGGCCGTACCGCCGAGGAACTGCTCCAGCGCGGGCACAAAGTCCCCGGACGACAGGCCGTGCAGGTAGAGGAGCGGCAGGACCTCTGAGATCTTCGGCGACTTGCGGCACCACGGCGCCAGGATCTTCGAGGAGAACCGCTTGCGCTCGCCGGTTGCGTCGTCGACGCGGCGGTCGTTAACCCGCGGCGCAGTGACCTCGACCGGGCCGGCCGCGGTGACCACGGTCCGGGGACGGTGGTGGCCGTTACGGACCACCAGACGCCGCCCGTGCCCGCCGGTCTCTGCCGCCAACTCGGCTACGTACTGGTTGACTTCCGCTTCCAGCGCGGCGGCGAGCATCCGCCGGGCGCCCTCGCGGACGATCTCGTCGATCAGGGAGCCGCTCTGGGCGGTGCCGTCCTCGTTGACTACGCTCAGCACGGGCGTGCCTTCCCGACCCCCGCTGCAACGCGGGCCTACTCGATGACCAGAACTCGATCACTCGGGAAGGTACGCCTTCCGCGTTCCGCGAGGCACCCCTCCCGAGTCCGATCCACAGGTCTCGAGCATTGCTCGAGTTACGTTGCTTCCCGATTGATCCGGGCGTAGAGGGCGTGGCTGTCGCGGCAAGGAGGGCGGCTGGCGTGTGTCAGCTGGGATTGTCCTGCTTCCATGCCTCGATGATCTCGATCGGGATGCGTCCGCGTTCGGGCAGGTCGTATCCGTTGGCGTTGGCCCAGTCGCGGACGGCGCGTGTGCTGACTGACGTCCGGGCGGCTGCGGCCGGTGCGTTGCTTTCGAGAGTCGACGGGGTGAAGGCGGGACCGTGGTCGAGAAGATCTTTGGGGAACATGGGGACGCTTGTGGTCCCGCTGAGAACGCTGACGAGGAACTCGGTCAAGGAGCCGTTGTAGGTGAACCAGGGTGCGCGCAGGGCCTCGTTGACGGCGACGGTCCAGTCGTCCGGGGTGTCGGCCGGCTGGGTGACCCAGAAGAGGTAGTCCCCGTTGCCGGTGACTCCCATGGCGAAAAGGTCCTCGGGGGAGTGCGGCAGTTGCCAGGGGCGTCGGGCAGCCTGCCGGACGTCCTCAATCTGCCCCCGTAGGCGCGTCGGCATGGGGCCGGTCAGATCGGCCCATTCGCTGGGGGCGTGCGGCTGGTAGAGGGTGATGAATCCGCAGAACTGGCCGGGCCCGTATGTGGTGATGAGCTCCTTGTAGTCCTGGGGCAGCCCCTTCCCCAGCGCGTCTTCGACCTGCGGCCAGTCGGGAGCAGGAGGAACGACAGCGGGAGGCGGGCACAGCGCGGTCAGCGCGGTGAGAGAAGTCATCTGTTTCCTCGCTGGCTAAGGACGGCGTCTGGGGCGGGGCTCGAGGTGGGCGGGGTTGTCGAAGAAGGTTCCATCGTCGAACAGAAGGTTTCCGTCGCGGTCCTTCTTTGTGCCGAACGCCTCGACCTGGATGAGCGAGGGAGGTGAATCGGGATCGTCATCTGCATACTCCAGGTACACGCTGTACTGGACGACGTCGTGGTCGTAGACAGCGTCATACACACGCTGCTCGAACATGCTCATTTCCGGCGTGTTCGTCGGGTTCTGGGAGATCGTGAACAGGTTGTCGTCGTGGTCGCCGGACCCGCCGAGCTGCCGCGCCAGCATGTGCCCGCGGGCCTGTCCCTTGTCTGACTGGTACCCGGGAGGGATGATCGAGTTCCGGGCGTGCGTGCCCTCGTCGAGCATGTTGCGTGTGATCACCGCGTGCATCTCGTAGGGACGCCCGTGCTCGTCGCGGACCCACCTGACCTGGCCTCCCCACGTGGGATCCGGCTCGCAGGCTGCCAGGCCCAGAGGGTCTGACAGTACGAACGGGTTCACGACGTAGGAGTAGTGGTTGATCGACGGAGCGATACCCAGAGGGTCGGGCGACAGGTACCGGCCTACCTCGGGGTCGTAGTAGCGGTTGAAGTTGTAGTGCAGACCTGTCTCGGGGTCGAAGTACTGGCCCGGGTACCGCAACGGGGTGTATGCGGTGCTGTTGGTGTTCCATTGGGTGGCTCCCCAGGCGGTACTGCGGGCACGCCAGGCCAGTGACCCGTCGGTCGAGACCAGCTCAGTGGGACTGCCCACGAGATCGGTGACGATCGCGAAGAAACGACGGTCGACTTCCCGCTGCGTGCCGTCGGTCTTCGTCTCACGCTGGCCGAGGGGCTGCGCTCCGGCGTAGTCCCACACCAGGGTCGCGTCCTTATCCCGCTGCTCGGCCAGCTGCGCGCCATCCCAGCAGAACGTCGTGGTCTGCGTGGCCTCCTCGTCGTTCCGGCCGAGGCGCTGCTTGGACAGGCGGCGCCCGAGAGCGTCGTAGAGGTAGCGCCAGCGGTCGCCTTCGGGTGTCTGTACCTGGGTGAGCCGGTCTTCCGCGTCCCACTGAAGATGCCAGGTCAGCGTCGCGCCACTGAGCGTCTTCGTTCGCCGGAGGGTGAGACGGCCCTGCGCGTCATAGCTGTAGCGTGTGCGTCCCGCCCGAGCCAGACGCGTACCTTCGTAATGTCGGCCGCCGACGGCCGCCTGACCCGGTGCCTGGACGGAGAGAGCGGTGCGGCTCTGGTCGCCAGCAGCGTTATAGGCGTACCGCTCCGTCCAGCCGCGGGCCTGAACCTCACGTACGCGACTGGCAGCATCCAACGCGAAGGTGCGGCGCCCTGTCAGGCTGTCCTCGATGCTCGTCGGCACGCCGTCGGCCTGGTAGGTGTAGCTTCTGCGCAACAGAGGCGACCGGCCGCTGTCCCATGCCGTGTGGGTGACCCGGCCGACCGGATCCCAGTCCTGCCGCATCTCCAGGGAATCGTCGACGAACCGCGCGGTCTCGCGTCCGAGTGCGTCGCGTTCGAACCGGAAGGCATGGTCACCGGCCGTGTAGGAGGCGAGGCCACCCGGTGCGTACTCCAAGCGGCTCTCAGCACCGGAAGGCGTGCGCCTGGCCACGCGGCGACCGAGGGCATCGTAGGCAAAGGACAGGGTGGCGCCGTTGACCGTCTCTGAAACGACGCGTCCCAGAGGATCTCTCTCCAGCAGGATGCGGGAGTGCGCGTTCACGATCTGTGCGACGTGGCCGCTCTCGTCGTGGTCGAAGTGCGAAGCCGAACCGTCGCTGTGCTGGATGCGGGTGACTCGGCCCAGGACGTCGCGGTCGAAGCTGAGGCTCTGGCCCGCGGCGTTGGTCCGCCGGACGATACGGCCACAGGGGTCGCGCTCGTACGTCAGCATGCGGCCGTCGAAATCCTTCTCCGCCACGAGCCTGCCGGCGGCGTCATAGCTGTACTCCCACACCAGGCCGTCGGCGTTGGTGACCGCAGTCAGCCGCAGCTCTGTGTCGTGGGCGAAACGGTAACTGCTGTCCTCGCCCGTCTGCGTACCGAGCAGCAGGTCGAAAGGACCGGAGGAATGCGTGGACGTCCGGCCCATCCGGTCAGTGTGAGAGACCAGGTTGCCCTCGCCGTCCCACGTCCATTCCTCGCGACTGCCGTCCGGCAATTCACGCCAGGTGAGCTTGCCCTCCACGCTCCAGCCCTGCCGGACGACCCCGCCCGCAGCGTCGACAACACTGACGACACGTCCGAAGGCATCGCGTGTGCACGAAGCGGTCGACCCATCGGGCCGGGTGAGCTGTAGGCGCAGTCCGGCGGCATCGGTCGTGATGTGTGTGGAGGCTCCCAGCGCATCCCGCACGAGACACAGGTGCCCACGGGGGGTGAACGCGTACTCCGTGCGCGCGCCGGCCTGGTCCACAGACACGGTGAGGTTCCCACGCTCGTCGTAGCCGTAGGAGCGGGAAATCCCGGCACGCTCGGTGATCACCTCAGGCTGATGCAGCTTGCTGTAGGTGGCGGTGGTCCGCGCGCCGTCCGGCGCGACAAGCCCGACGAGATTGCCGTGCTCATCTCGCTCGAAGCGGGTGGAGCGCCCGAGCGCGTCTGTCTGGACCAGCACATGGTCGTGGGCGTCGAATTCGAAACGTGTGGCGTGACCGAGAGGATCGATCTCGGCTGTGATCTGGAGAAGACCGTTGACGACGTATGTGGTTGTCGCGCTCTGCGAGTTGGTGTACCGCGTCACCCGGTCGCCGGTTTCCGGGTGGACACCGTACGCGAACGTCGACGACAGATAGCCGTCGGGGCCGACAGTACGGACCACGCGGCCCTCGGCGTCGTAGACATACCGGAACGTCGCCTCGTTCCGGTCGGTCCAGGAAGTGATCCGGCCTTCCGGGCTGTAGGTGAATCGCATGGGCAGGCCGGAGGAGTTGGTGACCTCGGTGAGGTTGCCCAGGCCGTCGTATCCGTATCCCAGGACAGTGACCGGGCCTTCGGCGGTGCGCAGGGAGAGTTCGCGGATACGAGTGTCTTCGGACGTGAGCTGGACGGTGTAGCCGCCGTCGTGGGTGACCGCGGTGGGGGTTCCGTCCGGACGCCGGGAAAAGGTGATCCGGTTGTGGTTTCTGTCGGTCAGCCTGGTCAGCCAGTAAGTGGGAGAGGCGCGGTAGGGGCTACCGGTGAAGGAACGGGTCAGCCCGGTGTGAAGGTCGGTGGTGATGTAGGTGGTCTCGTCCTCGCTCTGACTGCCATGGACCAGGGCGATCCGGGGGCCTTCCATGGGCAGGACCGGGGTGCCGTCCGGGAGAGGGAGACGGGGATAGACCAGGGTGGAACCGTCCTCGCGTGCCCAGATCGCACCGGCACCGGGCACGTTGAGCTCGAGGCGTTCATCGAGGGTGGAGGCCCAGCTGCGGCCGAAGAAGTGGCCAAAGCGGTACTCGGACAGATGGGTGCGGCGCAGGACGAGGGGAAGGACTCCCGGAAGGGACAGGTCGGTCTGGGGGAGAGTCATCTCACCCGTCGCCACGTCGACCGGGTCGTTCGCGCACTTCTTCTTGCTGAGCTCGATCCCGTGCCGGCGCGGGTCGGACTTCACCTCGCGCAGTGAATCAGGCTTCAGACGCGCGTCCTTGTCCCTGCTACCACGATCGCCGGGATTCTTACCCCGGTCCCGGTCATCGTGTCCGCCCTTGCGCTGCCGCGCGAGTCGGTCGCGGATGGCGTCGTCGTTGTTCTTGTGGTCGGTGGAGATTTGCTTCACGGCCTTGGGGAGTGTCTCGCCGACGTGGTCGCCCATGGTCTTGGCGGACTTCACGAGAGCGCCCATGGCCTTCTCGATGGCGGGGTCGAGGGCGTCGGCGATGTCGTCGCGGCCCTTGTTGCGGCGCTGGGCGCTCTTCGCCTTGGTGAGCTTGCCGGCGGTCTTGCCGTGGATGCCGACGCTGACACCGTTCAGTTTCGTGCCGGCCTGGTCGTGCTCGTCGTGCTCGATGTGGAAGCCCTTGCCCTTGCCTCCGCCGCCGCCACCTCCGGCGGAGGCAAGGTTCAGCCCCTGCTTCGCACCCTGCACCCCCTCGTCGAAGCCGTCCTTGCCGGCCTGCTGCGTCTGGTCGAGGTCCACGCCGTTCTGGACGCCCAAGGCGTCCATGCTCACCTGGACGACCAGGTCCGCCGCCATGTTCTCCAGCGCGGCCACGACCGGCTCGGTCATCACCGAGACGACGTGGCCGACCGCCTCTTCCATCGCGCCCGTGATGAGCTTCAGCAGCTGCTTCTTCGTGAAGGCGATCGCCCCAGCCCCGAGCAGCGCGGACAGGCCACCGGTCACCGGGATCAGCGCCATGGCCAGACCCGTCTGACCGGCGAGCACGCCCAGCTCGACGAGCGCCTTCCCCTTCATGACCTCGATCGCGCCCGCCACGAGGTCGAGCGCGTCCGCGATCGTGCGGGCCGCGGAGACCATGTCCTTGAGGTGCTTGCCCTTGACCTTGGTCCAGTGCTCGTTGAGGGCGTCCATGGCCTCGCCGTGACCCGAGGACAGCAGGCGCTCCATGTGGTTGTTGGCGAGCTGACCGTCGTCGGCGAGGTCGTCCGCGAACTCCCGGAGCGCGTCCGCCATCTCCCGGTAGGCGTCCTCGTCGACGTTGGGCCAGTTCACCCCCACCAGGTCGAGCAGCGTGTCAGCCCAGTCCGGCACCGTGACAGCCATGACGTGAAATCCCCCGCCAGATGATGATCAGTCAGCCAAACAGTCCTACCACGGCGCCTGGACGACGTGTAATCCGCTAAAGCAACCTGTCCGGATGGATGGCGCAAAACATCTGCGGTCCGATGAACGAAACAGGTCACACGCTTGCGCACCCAACGGGACCTGCGCAGCAATCCGTGAACGTCGTCGTACATGCGACTGGACCCCCAGCGCTGAAAGCTCATGCCATTCCGGCCCGCCGCATGGCGTCAGAGAGCCTGTCGCGTGGTCCCGACGGGCACAGCTGAGGGCTGTCCCGGAATCCAGTACTGGGTTGGGGCGCCATTACCCCAGGGCGGGAAGTGGCGGCTACTGGCCTGGCACTTGCGTTCGACGCGCGCCCCGGGAAGGGTTTCGCGGAGGCCGTTCAGGGCGAAGTCGTGGGAGCAGGGGCAGAGAGATGTGTGTGATGGATGCGGCGGTCAAAGAGGCTGCCGTTGCCCGGTTCCTCCGCGAATATCCGCGGATGGAGCGAGCCGCATGCGACCACCCCGCGCTGCTGGGCTGCGCTGATGTCGACTGGTCGCGGATTCCCGGGTGCCCTGCCGGGATCCCGGTCCTGCTCCGCGGTCTCCTGGATGAGGCAGCCGGACCCGCGGCTCTGCCCGTGCTGGAGAACGTCCTGATGAACAGCATCTTCCACGTGAGCGCCGTGATGCCGGCCGTCCTGCCCTTCCTGATCCGCCTGGCAGCTGTCCCTGATGTCGCGGTGCGGTCCAACCTGGTAGATCTCTTGATCGTCGCCGCGGAGCTGTCTCTACCCGTCGACGCCGACGATGAACGCCAGTTGCTGCTGTTCGGGAAGGACTGCGATCACCCGGAACGCGAGTGGTGCAGGGCCGCCTTCGCCGCACACGCTTCCGCCCTGCGCGCGTTGCTGGAGGACGGGACCCTTCCGGGCGGACTGATCAGTGTGGACGACCGCGAGTGCCTGCTCAGGGCTGTGGAACCGCAGCGATGTCCCTCCTGACTGCCCGCTGGCCGGTGCTGCGGCCCGTGAAAAGATCTTGCGATGTCTGGTGTGATTACGGCGTCGGAGCCTTCCTGGATAGCCCCGTTCACCGGGCTGAGCCCCCGCTGTTTCGGCACGTTGGTGACACGGCTGCGGCGTGAAGGAGCTGACGCGGTCCGCAGAGGCCGGGCGCAGTGCGGCGAGCGCCTTCGCCGCCCCGGAGTCCTTCACCTTTCGGGCCCTGGCGACGTACGCATCGCCCGCAGCGGTGAACTCCGACGGCCTCAGCCCGTACAACTCTTGGTGATCTCCTCGACGTCCACGCACCCACTGTGCGTCGCCGCCCTGCCGAGCCACGGGTGACCATGCTGACAACGGCTCCTCCGAATGCCTGGTCCAGTCCACCCGCGCGGTCACTCCCGCGCCTCGCTCGCAGGACGTCGTGCCCCCGGCCCAGGTGGACGCGGACCGGCGCTGGTCGGGCCCGCCGCTTCGAGCTGTGCCCGCTGAGCGGCGCCGACAAGGCTGTCGTACGGCATCGGAAGTACCCCTGAGAACGAAGTCGCCCTCTCCGCCCCGAGGGTGGTTTCGGGGTGTGATCCGGTGAATCCGGGATGCGGGTGCTTGGCTGCCGTCAGGATGGTGGGATGAGCGACGAGGGTGCGGGACCGGAGGCGTGGCCGGTGGCGGTGAGGGTTCCGGTGGAGCCGGTGGAGGCCGTGATGGAGGCCGATGCCGTCGACGCTGCGGTACGCCACAGCTCCCTGGTCGTACGGGGGCCGCTGTTCGGGGTGGCGGCGCAGGACGAGGGCGACGGGCAGGGGTGGCGGGTGGTCGTCGCCGTCACCCACGGCTGTCCGCAGGAGGCCCGTGACGCGCTGAACTCCCGGTTGTGGTTCCGGGCGAAGGACGAGGCGAAGGACAGGCCGGAGCGGCGTGCGCTGCTGGCGGCGGTCGCCCGGCTGGAGAGCGAGTGCGTCGACGAGCTCACCGTGCTCGGGACCCGCTACCGGATCGTGCGGGCGGAGGAGTACGCGGCCGTCGACGCGCACGGCGGCATCGAGACGCCGCGGCCTACCGACCCCGAACCGATCACCCCGGACAGGAGCCGCGGCGCCGGCGCCGGCTCCCCGGGCGTCGACGACGACCTCGTCCTGGACCCGGACGCCCCGCTGTCCCCGCTCCAGGCGGCGGAGCGCCTGTCCCTGCGGTCCCTGGCCTACACCGGGGCCAGATTCCCGGCCTCGGTGCTGGAGGACTCCGCGCGGGCCGTGGAGTCCCACCCCGACGTGGTGCTCCTGCCGGCCACGTTCCTGATCGTCGAGCGGTCCGGCACCGGGCCCTGGTCACCGGGCAGCAGCCTGCACGCCACCGCCCACGACGCCCGCCGCACCCTCGTGTTCGCCCTGACCTGGATGGAACCGCGCATGCGCGGCCTGATCCCCGTCGACGCCGAGAGAGACGTCGACGCGCACACCGTCCTCGCCGAGAGCACCGGCCCGGTGGCCGAGGAACTCGCGGAACTCGCCGCGGCCGCGGACCGGCTCCGCGCCGGCCGGTGCGACGAGATCGAGGCCGGCGGCACCGTTTCCCGGATCGCACGCGCCCGCCGCCTGCTGCGCTGGGGCCCCGACGGACCGGAGCGCCCGCGCCCGTCCGACATCAGCACCCACGCTCCCGAGGCCCTCCACCCTCCCCTCGACGACGACGGCACCGTCCACGTCGAACAGCCCGCACAGGACGACACCGCCTCCTGACCACGCACGGGCCGGAAGGACGCCGGCGAGCGCTCAAGGCCAGCCCATCGGGGAGATCGTGCCGCTGCTCCGCGCCGCCGCCGACCGCGCGCTCCTCGGATCCACGGAAGCCGACCTCGCCGAGCGGGCAGAAGCGATCAGCACCGGAGCGCCGTACGAGGTCCGCGTCCGCCCCCCCGGGCAGCCGCAGGAGCCGCGCGATCACAGCCGCGGACGGCATAGCCTGGGAGCACGCCCCAGGGGCCCCTGGAGGAAGCGCGGATACCCCGTCCCTTGCGGTCCACAGCGACGCCATTCGGCCTGGCCACTTCTCTGAACTAGTACTCCAGCAGGATTTCGCTGTCTGACTTGGTCTTTCGCCGGGTGGCGGGAGTGTAGCGGGACTTCGGTCGTGCGGGGGTGGTCTCACGGAGACTGCCCCTCGATCGTGCGACAACGCCGCAGGTAGTGACAGTGGCGGGGCAGCCTCCGAGGGTGATCACCGAGTATGCCGCCGCGCAGTGGGACCTCGAACTGGACGATCTCTTCCTGGCCATCGGGCACCGCTT
The DNA here is from genome assembly GCF_040297565.1 of Streptomyces sp. NPDC001728. NCBI lineage: Bacteria > Bacillati > Actinomycetota > Actinomycetes > Kitasatosporales > Streptomycetaceae > Streptomyces > Streptomyces sp. NPDC001728. Next base: position 59,101 of record NZ_JBEOZK010000032.1, on the reverse strand, counting down.
CGGCCGGGTCGAGCTCCGTCGCCGCATGCGTGACTACGTACGCGGGCTGCTCGCCCCGGTGGCCCGGAAGAACAGCTGGCAGCTGGCCGAGCAGGCCGGCCACCGCACGCCCGACGGCCTGCAGCACCTCCTCGCCGGATCGAAGTGGGAGCCCGATGACATCCGCGACGACCTGCAGGAATACGTCGCCGGCAAGCTTGGCGAGGACGACGGCGTCCTGATCATCGACGACACCGGGTTTATCAAGAAGGGCGTCACCTCCGCCGGGGTCCAGCGCCAGTACTCCGGAACCGCCGGCCGGACCGAGAATTGCCAGATCGGCGTCTTCGCCGCCTACGCCTCCGCCCGGGGCCGGGCCCTGGTCGACCGCGAGCTCTACCTTCCGAAGTCCTGGACCGAGGACCGGGAACGCTGCCGCGCGGCCAGAGTCCCCGACGAGCGGGAGTTCGCCACCAAGGGCGAACTGGCCCGGCACATGGTGCTGCGGGCCCTCGCCTCGCCGCTGCCCATTACCTGGGTCACCGCGGATTGCGCCTACGGTCAGGACAACCGGTTCCGTCGGCTGCTGGAACAGTCGGGTGTCGGCTACGTACTGGCCGTCCCCAAGTCCCAGTTCAGCGTGGGCTGTTCACGGATCGAGGTTCTGTTCGCGCAGGCCCCGGACGAAGCGTGGGAGAAGGTCTCGTGCGGCGACGGCGCGAAGGGGCCCCGCGTCTACCACTGGGCAGCGGTGCGGCTGCCGGCGGTCGCCGAGTTCGACTATCAGGGCGAGGTGCCTCACCGGATGCGGTGGGCACTGGCCCGGCGCAGCATCAGCAAGCCCGACGAGATCGCCTACACACCCCTTCAGGTCACCGTCCGGGAGTTGGTGCGGGTCGCCGGGACACGCTGGGCGATCGAGGAATGCTTCCAGGCCGCGAAGAACGAGTGCGGCCTGGACGAGTACGAGGTCCGCCGCTATGTGGGCTGGTATCGGCACATCACTTTGGCCATGCTCGCGCACGCCTTCCTGGCCGCCACGGCACACCAGGCCAGGGAAAAAGGGGTGGAACAGGTGGGACAGCCGGGGCCGTCGGGCTCACAGTGGCGGAGGTTCGGCGACTCCTGGCAGCTTGTCGTGCCCGGCCCCCGCACCTGAGCGGACACCGAGGCAGACGCCACGCGCTGAGCTGGTCGAACTGGCGCCGACGACGCCAAGCAGTCGCTCGCCACTGTCACTACCTGCGGCGTTGTCGCACGATCGAGGGGCGGTCTCCGTGAGACCACCCCCGCACGACCGGAGACCCGCTACACTCCCGCCACCCGACGAAAGACCAGGTCAGACAGCGAAATCCTGCTGGAGTACTAGGGCAAGCCCCGCAACACCTGTCCTGGTGGTTCCTGCGCGAGCGGGGATGTTCCGGAGTCCACGCTCATGGCAGGCCGTGGCCCGGCGTGGTCCCCGCGCGAGCGGGGGTGTAAGGATCACAACTCGCGGTTCATCGTGGCCATAAGAGGGCGGGGCTGAGCGGCTGTCGTCCTTCGGTGCGAACTGCTCCCGCATGGCGGTCGCTCTTCGGGGCTGGGAACGAGGTCGACCAAGATCCGGGCCATACGCGGACCAGCCGCTTACAGCTTGGCCGGATCGTGGCCGTTTCCGCTGGTCAGCGGCCATGCGAGGCGTGTACCACCAGCACACCAAGAACATAGTGCAGAGTTGCAGTCCCAAGAAGCTTGGGTTCTTCTAGGAATACAGAGAGACGCCTGGCCCGGGTTCCGGCCGGGCAGGCGCCTCCCGCTGGTGGTGCGGCGGAGCCGGCCCCGCCGGCGAGACCGTCAGGATCGACGTACCGGAGGCGGGATGGACCGGTTCTCTGCGCCGGCTCGCGTATGACGGCGGTCGTTCCCGCTCACCGCTGCGGAGCAGTCCCGGATTCCCACCGGGTGCACAAGCCGCTCGACCCGCGCGAATCCGTCCGACCCGTTCAGTGAGGGGTGCTCGCCCCAGACCGTGATGCCCTGGACCGTGACCTCCGGACGCCCGGGCCCGAACGCCGGAGCGCCTCGCGCAGCCGGTCGCCGGCCGTCGCGCGGCACTGGGCCACCGCCGAGACGTGAGCGGAGTAGCCGCCCCGAGTTCCCCGCGGGGCGTCCCTCTGGCCAGAACGGCCCACAACTCCGCCCGGCGCAGCCGGGCCTCGGCGGTGGGGCGGAGCAGTCCGATTTCCTCAGGCCAAGACTCAAGATCAGCAGCCTGCACACCGCAGAGGCCCCACGGAGGACCTCTCAGCGCTCCGGTCGGTAGGTCGCGATGATCACTCCGCTGCTGGTGGGCCGGGCGCTCACCAGCTCCATCTTCTTCAGGGCGGCATCATCGGCGAACAGCTTCTTGCGCCCTTCGCCGGCCACCACCGGGTGGATCAGCAGGACCAGTTCGTCCAGGAGGTCCAGCTCCAGCAACGAGCGCACCAGCGTCGGGCTTCCCGCGACGGTGATGTTCTTCCCCTCGCCCGCCTTGAGCTCCTTGATCGCGGTCGCCGGCTCGCCACGGACGAGTGTGCTGTTCGCCCAGTCGTCGACGCTGTCCAGCGTGGAGGAGACAACGTACTTGGGCGAGCCGTTGATCCACTTGGCGAAGGCCGCGTCCTCCCCGCTGGTCACCGTCGGCCAGTACCCGGCCCACTCGGTGAACGTCACACGGCCCAGCAGGATCGCGTCGGCCGTCTCCAGCGTCTCCGCCAGCGCGGCGCCCATCTCCTCGTCGAAGGCGAACTGCCATTCGTTCGGCGACTGGGTGACACCATCGAGCGAGACGAACAGACCGGAAACGACCTTGCGCATGATTCCTCCATGATGCGTACGGGTTTGTCGCTGCGTCAGGAAGGCTATGCGGGCGCCGAGGGCGAGGGCTTGTACAGAAGCGACAGCGGCTCGGCCGTGTCCGGGGCGCTCAGCCGAGTGGCGGTGCGGCCGATGTATCGGGTCAGGGACCGTGCCAGGTGCGGCTGGTCGAAGTACCCCAGCCGGTGTACGACGTCCTGTGCCGGAACGCCCTCCTGGATCAGTACCGCCGCCTGGCGGGCACGGTGGATCTGCCCTATGGCGCCCTGGGTGAGGCCCGTCGCGGCGGCGAAACGCCGCTGGAGGGTGCGTTCGGAGACGTCGGGAACCGCCCCGTCGAGGACGGCGGGCACGATCGGGTCGCGGTCCACGATGCCCTCGCGTACCAGGCGCCGTACGAACGCCTCCGCGTTGTCGTAATCGGGCACGTGCCACGCCGAGCCCCTCAGCCACACGGACCGCCGCGTCACGTCGGGAATCTCCGCGCCGCTGCCGACCAGCCGACTGATCGGTACGTGCGGCATCGAAGTACCGACGGCGAAGCTGATGCCGAAGAACGTGGCGTCCTTCGGGACGGGCGCCACGCTGGCCTTGGGCTCCGGGCCGAGTACCGCAGCCTGCACCCGGCCGTCGTGCTCCCAGAAGACGAGCTCCCAGTGCGCGTTCGCGATCGACGTCATCCGCCCCACGTCATCGCTTCGGCTGCGCCAGACCCGCTCGATGTGCGGCAGCTCCGAAGGGCGGCTCTCGATCTCCAGCCCCAACCGGATCAACCCCCGCTCACCGCTGCTGCGTGAGCCGCCAGTCTGCCACGCCGTCCGGACGTGGCAGAGACGGTCCCCGGCCGGCGGTGACCGCGTCCAGCAGCTGGGCGTCGATCCCGGCGCCCCGGGCGCGGCTCGCCACGGCAAGCTCGTCGACCTCGCGGGCGCCGCACACCCAGTCGGGTGTGCGGCGCTTGCCGAGCACCTCCCCCACCGACCACATGATCGAGTCGTACTCCCTTCGGCGTGGCGACTCGTCCGCCGTGCCGACGGCGCTCTGCCAAGCCGCCAGAGCCAGTTGAGCGCTATCGGTACGGCCCAGGAACGTCACGTATGCCGCCCGCCGCACCGCCCTCTGGTTCGTCAGCGCCTGTTCCGTGAGCGTCCGGCGGGACAGGTCGAGCTGCGCTGTGGCCTGGAGCCGACCCGCGTCCCAGGCGGCGGCCGCCTGTTGTCGGCCGGCCTTCCAGGCGGAAGCGGCCTGCCGCTTCGCGGCAGCGAGGGCGAACACCCCGTCAGCCACTCCGCCGCCGATCGCGGCCCCCGCGGCGACGAGCTCCGTCAGCACAGCGTCGTTCACGTCGGACGCCCAGCTTCACGCCCCGCTCCCACACCCTGCATCAACCTGCTCACCCGCAAGGCCGACGGTCGCGTAGGTCCCTCGTTCTGCCCAGCCGGACCCGGCGGGAACCCGCGCCGCCGCCCGAATCGGGTACGACTCGAGCCCACACTTCCACTCCCATGACCCGTACTGGTCACATGCAAGTGGCTGCGCAAGGCCCCGATTCCGGGTCTCCGTCGTGGGACTAGGGATCGTCTTCAAAGGTGATCGAGTGATGAGGGATCATGCTTGTCGTGGTGCGTCGTCATGAGCTTTCGGATGCCGAGTGGGCTGTGCTGTCGCGGTTGCTGCCGAGTTCGGGGACCGCGGGGCGTCCTCGTTCGGACGACCGGGTGGTGCTGAACGGGATCGTGTGGAAGCTGCGGACCGGATCGGCCTGGCGCGATGTGCCGGAACGGTACGGCTCCTGGCAGACCCTGTACACGCGTTTTCGCAGGTGGTCCCTGGACGGCACCTTCTCGCGCATGCTGCGGGCCATTCGGGCGGAGAAGGACGCGGCCGGGGACATCCAGTGGCTGGTGTCGGTCGACTCCACCATCGTGCGGGCCCACCAGCACGCCGCCGGCGGTAAAAGGGGGCGGTCGACCGGGACGAAGCGGGTGATCACGGCGGCGGCCGATCCCGCGGCGGACTGGGCACGAAAGTCCACCTGGCCTGCGACGGGCTTAGGCGACGACCTCGCCGCCCGGCCCGCGGCCGATCACCCCGGGTGACCGGGCACCCGGTGCAGGCCGCCCACCTGTCGACGTCCAGGCCGGTGCTTCTGGTGCGGCGCCGGCCGACAGGTCGTGGAGGCCCTGCGTCGCGACGTGCGTGCGGACGGCGCGGCGAGCGCACCTTCCGACAGGGTGACGACGCCGTCGTGGCAACCGACGTCACTCGTCCGGCGACGGTGGGCGCCGGAGCGGCTGTCGCGGCGCCGGTGTCAGGCGCGCCGTCTCCGTGTCCGTACCGGCTCGGATGGGCGTCGGCCCCCGCGCGGTGGTGTATCAGGCGTGTATCAGACCAGGTCGGGGGCGTGCCGACAGCCCTCCCGCGCCGCCGGGGGTGCGGGAGGGTGAGGCATGATGGAGGACCTTTCCCGTCCCGTGCCCCGAGGGATGTACATGTCTGATGCCGTGCCCGCGCCCGTGACGATCCTGCTCGTCGAGGACGACGAGGTGATCCGGCGGTCCGTCGCGATGGCCCTGGAGCGCTACGGCTACCGCGTGCTCGTCGCGGCCGACGGCCTGACCGGGCTCGAACTCTTCCGGGAGGGGCGGCACGACCTGATGCTGATCGACGTGATGCTGCCGGGCCTGGACGGCATCGGGCTGTGCCGGCGCATCCGGGAGACGGCCACGGACCCGATCCTGATGATGTCGGCGCGCGGCGACGCCCTCGACGTGGTGTCCGGCCTGGAGGCGGGGGCCGACGACTACGTGGTGAAGCCCGTCGACACCGCCGTCCTGGTGGCGCGGATCCGTTCGCTGCTGCGCCGGGCCGCCTTCGTACCCCCGGCAGCCGAACCGGCCGGCCCCGCGGAGCCGGCCGCCCCGCTGGTCTTCGGTGACCTCTCCCTCGACCCCGCGGCCCTGGAGGTCCGCAGAGGCGGCGAGCGGATCGCGCTCGCCCCGACCGAGCTGCGGCTGCTGCTCGAATTCGCAGCGCACCCAGGAATCGTGCTGGACCGTCAGACCCTGCTGCGCGAGGTGTGGGACTACGGCTGGGACGGCGACACCCGGGTCGTCGACTTGTGCGTGCAGCGACTGCGCAAGAAGATCGGCGCCGAGCGCGTCGAGACGGTCCGGGGCTTCGGCTACAAGTGGAAGCGGTGAGCCGGGGTCCCCGGGGAGCGGTCGCGGGCCTGGTGCCGCACTCCCGCTCGCTACGCTGGAAGATCGTCCTCCTGGTGGCACTGGCCTGTGCCTCGATGGCGCTGACGGTCGGCGTGCTGGTGCACGACTCGGTGCTGCGGCGGTCCACGCACGAGGGCGCGGGCAGGGCCGTCACGGCCCTGGCGAAGGCCAGGGAGGAGGCCGCGGCCTCGGGTGAGGATGGCCCCCGGGCCTCCCCGGGGGAGCTGCCCGAGGCCCTGCTGCGGCAGGTCGAGCACGACGGCGAGGCCACGCTCTACGAGAACGAGCCCCCGGCCCCCGTGTTCTGGGCGGCCCGGCGGGAGGGCGGGAAGTTGTACGCGGTCGAGGTCGACATGACCGCCGACCTGCTGACCCGGCAGGCCCTGGACCGTCACATGTGGAAGTACTCGCTGCTCACCCTGGGCGTCGTCGTCCCCGCCACGGCCCTGGCGACGGAACTCCCCGCCCGGCGGCTGCGCCGGGTGGCCCGCACGGCCCGCCGCATCACGGCGGGCGACCTCGACGCCCGGACGGGGACGGTCCGCGGGGGCGACGAGGTCGCCGAGATCTCAGCCGTGGTGGACTCGATGGCCGACAGCCTCCAGCAGCGGATCGACACCGAGCAGCGCTTCACCGCCGACGTCGCACACGAGCTGCGCACCCCGCTGATGGGTCTGGTCACCTCGACGGACCTGCTGCCCGAGGGCGAGGTGACGGACATGGTCCAGAGCCGGGTGCGGGTGCTGCGGAACCTGGTGGAGGATCTCCTCGAGATCTCCCGTCTCGACGCGGGCGCCGAGACGTCCCAGCCGGGACCGGTCGACCTGGCCGCCCTCGTCCGGGACTCGGTGGCGCGGACGGGCCTCGCGGCGCGGGTGACCGAACGGGAGGCGGCGGTGGTCGAGTCGGACCCCCGGCGCCTGGACCGTATCGTCTCCAACCTCGTCGTCAACGCCCACCGGCACGGCGCGGGCCCGGTGGAAGTCGCCGTCGCCGGCCGGACGGTGACCGTCCGGGACCACGGCCCCGGCTTCCCGGCCGACCTGTTGTCCCACGGCCCCCAGCGATTTCGTACGGGCACGGCCGAGCGGGGGCACGGGCACGGCCTGGGCCTGACGATCGCGTCCGGCCAGGCGAGGGTGATCGGGGCGACCCTGGACTTCGCCAACGCCCCGGACGGAGGGGCGGTCGCGACCCTGACCCTGCCCCAGGACGGGCCACCGTCCGAGGCGTGACCGCGTCCCTGGACCGCCCGCCGGCGGGTGACCCGGCCGTACCGGGACGGCCTGCCCGCCGCGGGACGCTCCTCGGCGTCCCGGGAGGTCCGCCTGTCGGGGTACGTACCGGTACGGCCTGCCTGCCGACGCACGGTCCTCGGCGGTCACCTGTCGGCGTACGTCCCCGCGCTTCGGACGGCCCGCCGGTGCGTGGCTCCGCCGTCCGGGGACGGCTCCGTCCGCCGACGAGGCCGTCCCGTGTCGATCGCCTTCGCCGGGACGGCCGCCCGGCGCGATGCGCACCCCCTCCGCTCTTCCGGCCGGGGCCCGACCCGCCCCCGCCGATGCGTCGAACGCGCCGGCTGGCGCACGTCCACTCGCCGCCCCGTTGATACACGACCGATGGGTTCCCGAGAGCGGGCCGCGCTCTTCCGACCGTGGGACGGAGACCTCGTCCCCGGAGTCTTGCTGCCGTACCGATCCCGTACCGCAGCCCCTGGAGGCGGCCCGTGCCCGTTCCCCGTACCCCCCGTCACCGCCTCGTCGGCGGTGCCCTGTTCCTGGCCCTGCTGACGGCCCTGGGCATCGCCGTCGCCTCCCCCTCCGGCGCGCCTCCGACGCCGGGTGACGAGCGAAGGCCGGTTTCCGACATCGGCCCGCTCCCGTGGCCGCGGGACGGCCAGAGCGCCGTCGACCTCGAAGGGACCGGTTCGCTGGGCGAGCGGGGCGGGCGGCGGCCAGTGCCGATCGCGAGCCTGACGAAGGTGATGACCGCCTACGTCATCCTGGAGGAGCACCCGCTGCGGCCTGACGAGGAAGGCCCCCTGATCGAAGTGGACCGGACGGCCGCGCACGAGGCGGGGGTCGGCGGCGAGTCGACCGTCCCCGTACGGCCTGGCGAACGCTACTCCCAGCGCCGGCTCCTGGAACTGCTCCTGATCCCCTCCGGCAACAACGTCGCCCGTCTGCTGGCCCGCTGGGACTCCGGCAGCCAGGCTGCCTTCGTGGTGAAGATGCGGCGCGCCGCCGGACGGCTCGGCATGAAGGACACGGTCTACACGGGGGCGAGCGGCATCGAGCCGACGACCACGAGCACCGCGGCCGACCAGGTGCGGCTGACGCGGGCCGCGATGGAGGACCCTGTCTTCCGGGCGGTCGTGGCCACCCGCGAGATCACCGTCCCCGGCCTCGGGACGATCACCAACACCAATCCCCTGCTGGACACCCCGGGCGTCCTCGGCGTGAAGACCGGCTCCAGCACACCGGCGGGCGGGAACCTCCTGTGGGCCTGCGAGGTGCGCGTCGGCGGTACGCCCCGGCTGCTGGTGGGCGCCGTCCTGCACCAGCGGGCGAACACCACGCCCGCCGAGGGGCTCCGCGCCGCCGTCGACACCAGTCGCGGCCTGCTCACCGCCGTCCGCGACCGGCTGGCCGCCGCCGGAACGGAGGGCCGGGGACGATGACCGCGACGACACGCCCGGTCCCCGCCGCCGCACCGGACGGCACGGCGGCGGGGACCCTCCCCTCCACCGGGGCGGGCGGCACGGCGGTCGGCCCGGACCGTGCGGCGGACGCCGGGGCGCGCCGCCGGTGGTGGCGACGCCGCGGGGCGGCGGTCACGGGCTGCTCCGTCCTCCTCGGGGTGGGCGTCGCGGGCCACGGGCTGCTCCCCAGGCTGCCCGGACGGCTGAGCAGTCTGGCCGAGACCCTGCTGCCCTGGAGCGCGCTGGTCGTGCCCGTGCTGGTGGCCGCGGCCCTGCTGCGGCGGGCGCAGGTGGCGGCGGCGGTGGCCCTGGTGGTGCCGGCGGCGGCCTGGCTGGCGGTCTTCGGCGGAGTCCTCGCCGACAAGACGTCCCCCGGCGGGGACCTCACGCTGGTCAGTCACAACGTCAACCAGGCCAACCCCGACCCCGGGGGAACCGTGCGGAGCCTGCTCGCCGCCGGGGCGGACGTACTGGCGTTGGAGGAGCTGAGCCCGGCCACGGCGCCCGCCTACGAGCAGGCCCTGGCGGAGGCCTACCCGTACCACTTCTACCAGGGCACGGTGGGCCTGTGGAGCATCCATCCGCTGAGGGACGCGCGGGCCGTGCCGATCATGCCGTGGACGCGGGCGATGCGGGCCACGGTCGACGCGCCCGGCGGGCGGCTGGCCGTGTACGTCGCCCACCTGCCGTCCGTCCGCGTGGGCCCGGCCGGATTCACCGCCGGGGCGCGCGACGAGGCACTGGGCCTGCTGGCGACGGAGGTACGGGCCGAGCCCGTCCGGCGCGTCGTCGTCATGGGCGACCTCAACGGCTCCACCGACGACCGCGCACTGCGGCCCCTCACCGACCGTCTCGCCTCCGCACAGGCCTCGGCGGGCGCGGGCTTCGGCTTCACCTGGCCGGCGCGCCTGCCGGCCGTCCGGATCGACCAGATCCTTCTCGGGGGCGTCCGGGCCGCTTCGGCATGGACCCTCCCCGCGACGGCCAGCGACCACCTTCCGGTAGCGGCCCGGATCCACCTTTCCCCGGACCCCGCTCCCTGATGATGAGTGGGTGGTCGTCGGGTGCGGTGTGGGGCGAAGCGGCGACCGCCCTTGCCCTCGCTGAGCGCTGGGAGGGAGCGGACACGGCATACGACGGTGCCCTCGTCAGCGACGCCGAGACCCCAGGCGCCGCCCCTGCAGCAGCGGGAGTTCACCCGCCCCAGGGGCAGCCCTCCGTTCCCACAGCACTCGGCCGAATCCAGGTCCCGGCTCACTCGGCCGGCCACGCACCCGACCCATGGCGGTGGCCGCGGACCATGCCTCCTCGTCCAAGGCCAACCGCGCCTACCTGCGCAGACGCGGGATCCCCCTCGCCTGTGCCAACTCGCCGCCGCCTCGCGCCATCGGTCAGAGGCCCTCTCCGTGCCGGCCAAGATCCGGGCCATTCGCGGACCAGCCGCCTGGAGCTTGGCCGAATCGCGGCCGATTCCGCTGGTCAGGGGACATGCGAGGCGGGTACCGCCAGCAGACTAGGAATCTGCTGGTGAGCTACTCACCGAAGAAGCTCGGCTTCTTCTAGGCGCACGAAAGAAGGCGCCTGACCTGGGGTGTTCCCTGGTTCAGGCGCCTTCTTGGAGTGCACGTCCCCTCCCATGGGGGAGGTGTCGAGATACCCCCCTTCTTTCATTTCATCCCACCGGTATCCCAGTCCTGACCAGCAGTTCCGGGCCATACACGGGCCAGATTGCGGCTCAGCCCTTGGGGCTGCTGTCTTCGCTGCGCCGGCTCCACTCCTGCATCGACTCCTCGATGAGCCGGTTGGAATGCTCCTGAAGACCGTCCAGGAACTTGGCGTAGTACTGGAAGAGCACTTGGATGCTCTGGCCGGCCCGGCGCGCGCATTCGGCGGGATCCACGCCCGAGTGCAGCCAGAACGAGATCCCGGCGTGCCGGAGGTCATAGGGCCTCTTGGCGAGGAGCGTCGGCCGCTCATGGGGAGTCAGCTCGGAGCCCAGACGGGCGGGACCGGCGCCGGGGCGTTCACCGGGCGTAGTCGACCTCGGGGAAGCCGGGGGCGGGACCGTCGAGCAGCCGCCCCCGGTCGCGGAGGTGGAGGTCGAAGAAGGCTCGCGGGTAGGCGCGTTGGAACGCCTGTGCCCGGTGCCCGGGAATGGTCCCGACCTCTTCCTCCAGATCGCGCGGTGACATGCCCAGGAGAGGGGCGATCAGCGGCAGGATCAGCGCATCGTCGCCGAACGACTGGTGCGCGGCTCCCCGTACGGTCAGATGCAGGCGCCAGCCGCGCAGGCGCGACCAGAACGCGCGCAGGTCGGGGTTGCTCTCCATGCCGCCTTTGCCCGGGGTGTCCACGACCAGGAAGGGACGGTCGAGCCCGGCGTCCACCACCGGGCCCGCCGCGCCTCCGTCCAGGCTCGCTCCCGCCATGATCCGGCCGTCGGTGAGCATCGTCGCGGCGGTGGTGGCGCCGCCCAGGGAGTGGCCGAGCATCCCGACGCGCCGGAGGTCGAGCGCCCCGCGCAGGCCTGTGGGCAGCGGGGTGCGGCAGACGCCGGGGTGGCCGCCCGAGCGGAGAACGGCGAGCCGGTCCAGGACGAATCGGATGTCGGCGGTACGGATCGCGAGGGCCTTGGCGTAGTCGCTGATCCCGCCCAGCGGATTCGTCTCGACGCGTCCACCGGGGAAGGCGACCGCCGCCGCGTCGTAGGTGTGGTCGACGGTCACCACCAGAAAGCCGTGACTGGCGAGGTCTTCCACGATGCCGGTGCCGAACGACCGTGACGCGTCGGCGCCGGGAGAGTAGAGCACGACGGGCAGGGGGCCCGGTGGGCCGCCGATGGGAGCGCCCTCGTGGCCGTGGGTGTCTCCCAGTCGTACCCGGCCGGAAGGCAGGCCCAGGAGGTTCAAGTACCGGTCGGCTGCCGCCGGAGGCATCCAGGGAACGGTGGGGCGGACCGCGCAGCCGCGGGCGGGGTACCAGATGCTGATCATCAGCTCACGGCAGGGGCGCGAGGGCACCCAGGGGTCCGGCCGCGCGGTGTCGGCCAGGTGCAGCGCGATCGTACCCAGCGGGTACGGTCCGTTCGGGGCGGGCAGCTGGAACCGCACGGGTTCCTCCTGCCTCGGTCGCGCGACGGCCACCGGCGCGAGCGGCCCCGGGACCATGGCGGCGGCCAGTCCGGCACACGAGGTCAGCAGTGTTCTCCGATTCATGCGCTCCACTGTTCCGTCCGATGAGCCCGGCGGCTTCGCCCCCGGGGAGGAACCCGGTGTCAGCCCTGGAGGGTACGACGGGCATCAGCCGGGTGGATGACTCAGCCCGCGAGATGACGTCCTCCGGGCTGACAGGCCCCAGGCCCCCGCTCGGATAGCGTGGCCGGCATGGGCGACGGGGAGTCACGGCCGCTGGTGGCCAGACGTCTGCGGGACGGACAGTGGCACGGCGTGGACACGGTCGCGGCCGTGCTCCTCGCCCTGGCGTTCGGCGCGAGCGAGACGCGGAGCGGTGGCTGGGGCGCGGGAGCCGTGGCGGCGGTGGTCTGGCTGCCGGTCGCGGTACGGCGTAGATGGTCCGTCCCGGTGCTGTACACGGTCCTGGCCGGAGCGACCTTCGCCATGGCGTTCACCGGATGGGAGGAGTCATGGGTCCCCGTCGGGGCCGCCCTGTACACGGTGGCGGCGCGGGAACCGCGGCGCCGGTCCGCGACGGCGCTCGGCTGCTCGCTGGGCGCCGTCGCGGCGGCCATGGCCCTCGTACCGCGACCGGTCCCGGCCTCCGAGGTCGCGTGGGGCGTCGTCTTCGCGTCCTTGATGATGACCCTGCCCTGGCTGGTGGGCACCGCGCTGAGAGAGCAGCGGTCGTACGCGGAACTCGCCGCCCGGCAGGCCGTGACGGACGAGCGCCTGCGGATCGCCCGGGAGCTCCACGACGTGGTGGCCCATCATCTGACCGTCATCGCGGTACGGGCCGAGGTTGCCCGGGCGGTGGCCTCCACCAACCCGCACGAGGCCGAGCGGACCCTCGCACTGGTCGGGACAGCGGGCCGAACGGCGCTCACCGAGATGCGGCGTATGCTCGGCGTTCTGCGATCACCCGGTGACGGAGCCGAGTTGGGGTCCGCCCCCGGTCTGGCGGACCTGCCCGCGCTCGCGGACCGCGCGGGCCCGCGCGTGGCGCTGTCCGTCGACCCGGATCCACCGCTCCCCCCGGGGGTGGAACTGGCGGTCTACCGGATCGTTCAGGAAGCCCTCACCAATGTCGTCAGGCACGCGGGATCGGCGGACTGCCGGGTGAACCTGTCCCGGATCGGTCCCGAGGCGGTCGAGATCGAGGTCGTCAACGACGCGCCGTCCCGGCTCCCGTCCCTGCGTCCTGGCGGCGGGCACGGACTCATCGGGATGCGGGAGCGGGCGGCCATGTGCGGTGGGACCCTCTCCGCCGGCCCCCTGGCGACGGGCGGATTCCGGGTGCACGCGCGGCTGCCCTTCGGATCGCGGACAGCGCAGTGAGCCGGCCGGTCCGTGTTCTCATCGCCGATGACCAGGCGCTGTTGCGAGCGGGCTTCCGCCTGCTCATTGAGAGCGTGCCGGACCTCACCGTCGCGGGCGAGGCCGTCAGCGGCGAGCAGGCCGTCGAACTCGCGCTGCGGCTGCGGCCCGACGTCGTGCTGATGGACATCCGGATGCCGGGCACGGACGGCCTGGAGGCCACCCGGCGCATCTGCGCGGACCCGGACGCCGCCGGCACCCGTGTGCTGGTCCTCACCACGTTCGATCTGGACGAGTACGTGTACGCGGCACTCCGCGGCGGGGCCAGCGGATTCCTCCTGAAGGACATCCTCCCCGCCGACCTGCTGACAGCCTTGCGGGTGGTCGCCTCCGGCGACGCCCTGCTCGCGCCGGCGGTCACCCGCCGACTGATCCGCGAGTTCGCCGGACGCCACGAGCCGCGCCCGCGACTCGCCCGGGAGCTGGCGGGCGTGACCCCACGGGAACGGGAAGTTCTCCGCTTGGTGGCCCGGGGCCTGCCCAACCTCGTGATCGCCGAGCATCTGGGGCTGAGCATCGCGACCGTCAAGACACATGTCCGGCGGCTGCTGGCCAAGCTCCACGCCCATGACCGGGCCCAGCTCGTCGTCATCGCCTATGAGACAGGCCTGGTCACCGCGGGCGGGAACCTCCCGTCCACCGGCTGACGCCTCACCGGCCGGGATGGTGGACCTGAAGGGAGCTCCCCCGGCGGCGCGCAGCCGGAGCGCACCGAGGAAGCTCACCAGGCGCGCCGGGGAGAGGCGCGAGACCGGCTCAACCACGGGGCCTTTCGGGCGTCGGTGACCGGTCCGCACGTCCTCGCCTCCCACCGGCACCGGCACCGGCACCGGACGCGGGTCGCCGGCCGACCGGTACGCGGCGACTTCGCACGGCATCTCGCCAGGAGGAACCGACGCCGCTTCACCTACGCCGACCGCGTATCAACCACCCACACTCGCACCCTGTTTGACGACCTGAAGGGTGAGCAGCCCTGACGCCCCCTGACCCGCACTTCCCTTCGTACGACTGGCTCCCATGGTGTGACGGGAGGGGAGAAGGCCGGATTCCCGGGTCAGGTGGACGTCGGGGCCCGTCAGACGAGGTGGATCGTGAAACGCCTCACGGCCTTGGGGTCCGTGGCGATCGTGTCGGAGTGGACCGAGCCGCGAGCCCTCTCGTACTGTTCCGGTGCCGCCAGTGATCGCGTCGTCGAAGGGACCCTGGTCGAGGTAGTTGAAGTACATTCCCTGCACGGTGAGCTGGCCGCCCGGGAGGGTGTAGGTGCCGACGCACCGCTCCGCTTCTTCGGCGCCACCCCGGGTGGTGGTGCAGGTGCCGTGGGTCTCGCCGACCTTGTTGTGTGCCTCGTCGAGGAGGTCCGAGCGGTCGACGACCTGATCGCCCTGCGAGACGCTGCCGGGGGTGACGGGGAAGCGGGTCAGCTGCTGTACCTCGGCCAGGAGTGTGATGATCCGGGCCTTTTCCCTGGCCTGGGCGGAGCCGATGACCGCGAGGTCCGGCTGCGGCTTCGCCTCCTCGGCGGCGATGCGGCGCCGTAGGCGCCGACGGCCCCGTGGACCGCCTCGATCGCGGCCTCGTACGCGGCGGTCTCCCCGTTCGACCAGTCGTGCGGCTCCAACCCGTGCGTGATGGAGATTCCGCTACTGGAAGGTCGGTTCGGCATGCAGGACCCCTTCTCGAGAGTGTTGATCATTCTCGTAGACGCAGTGCGACCGGGGCACGAGCACGAACTCGCCCAGCTCGACGACCGGGGACACCGGCCGCTACGGACCCTGGACACGGACGGCCCCGGAGCCGGGCTGTAGCAGCCGGTCCCGGCGCCGCCCCGGTGGGGATGAAGGAGCCGGGGCGTCTGGGGTGGGAGGCCCAAACAGCGACGGCCCGCCCACCGGCTCCGGGGACAAGCGCCTCGACCTGGGACCGGCCGCCGCTGTGCCCGTCCCCCGGTAGACACCGCCGACCGACCGAGCGCGGAGAAACGATGAAGGCTTCCAGGGCCTCAACCGTCCCCCATGCCCCGTTCCCGAGCGGACTCAGTCGCGGTAGTGGTCGGCGATCGCGGCGAAGGCGGCTTTGGGCTCCCAGGGCAGGTCGGGGTAAGTGTCACCGTGGCGGTCTTCGAGGATCTTGACGATGCCGAGACTGGCGAGGTCGAGGTCGTTGCGAGGATCGCCGTCGGGGCGGTGGGGCAGGTTGTACAACGCGAAGAGGAATACGAAGGCGCTGTCGACGCCCTCGCTGTCGAAGATCTCCAGCAGGTCGCTCAGGTAGGCCGCTTGGCCCGCCTCGTCGCGCTCGTATTCTCCGGTCAGCCGGATCGGAGCGCCGGTGGCTTCGTCGGTTTCGAGGATCTCCATGCTGCGGGGTGCGACGTCACCCGCGCCGCGCCAGGTGGCGGTACCGAAGCCGGTGATAGCGACCGGTTTGGGCTGCGCGACGAGGCTGCGCACAGCGTCTCGGAATCGGTCGGCCACCTCCGCGGATCGGATGAGTTCGAAGGTCGTGAAGTCGAACAGATCCCAGTCGACGGCTTCGAACTGGATGGCAGCGTAGGTGACCTTGCCGTGGAAGCGCTCGCGGACCACCCCCACGGCTGCGCGGAGGAAGGCGTTGAGGCGGGTGCCGACGGTGGCGATCCTCTCGGGCCGACGGGCCGGGTCGCTCAGTAGCCAGCCGATTCGCTCTTCGGTGCTGTCGCCTTCGAGGAACCCATGGTTCATGACGCTCAGCTCAGCACCTG
Organism: Streptomyces sp. NPDC001728; assembly: GCF_040297565.1. Classification (NCBI taxonomy): domain Bacteria; kingdom Bacillati; phylum Actinomycetota; class Actinomycetes; order Kitasatosporales; family Streptomycetaceae; genus Streptomyces; species Streptomyces sp. NPDC001728. The sequence continues at coordinate 43,063 of NZ_JBEOZK010000032.1, read as the reverse complement.
TGACGAACACGACCTCGGCTCCCTGTGCCCGGAGCCGCTCGGCCCGCTCTGCGCAGTCGGCGATCAGGATGAGGATTTCGTCGGTCGTCAGCTCGAGCGGGTAGGGCGAGAACCAGATCTCCAGTCCAAGCTCGGCGGCGTGACGTGCGGCGAGCTCCAGGCGGTCCGGGTCGCCGCCGGTGATGTGGACGGCGGTGCAGTGAAGATCATCGCGGATGATGGTCAGCTCCTTCTTGACCAGGCCGGGATCGAAGTGCTCCCGGGAACTGCTGCCGTTGCGGAGGAAGCCGGTGTCGTAGCAGATGCCCTTGGCTCGCATGCGTCTGAACCTTTCTGTAGGGAGGCCTGAGAGCGTAGAAGCAAATATTGCGTGCACGCAAGTTTGCGTGCACGCACTCAAGCTGGGATGCTTCGACGGTGACGACAAGGCGGACCGGACTACGCGAAGAGAAGAAGCAGGCCACCCGAGTGGCATTGCGTGAGGCGGCACTTCGGCTGGCCCTCAAGCACGGACCCGACAACGTCCGCGTCGACGACATCGCCGAGGCAGCCGGGGTCTCGCCGAGGACCTACAACAACTACTTCTCCAGTCGCGAACAGGCGATCGTCGCGGCCGTCACCGCCGAACGGGAACACCGGGTCGCCGCGGCCGTGGCCGCCTGGCCCGCCCACGTCCGCCTCGCCGACGCCTTGGCCGAAGCGATCCTCGAGCAGTACACCGAACCCCGCGACCAGGATGAGCTACTGCTGATCACCGCCAGCCCCACACTGTGCGACACGTTCCTCGACGCCGCCGCAGCAATCGAGCACCCCCTCGTCGCCGCGATCGACCAGCGACTCGGCCACACCGGCACGCCCGCCCCCCGCGTGCTCGCGGCGAGCGTGGCCGCTGCAGTTCGGGTCGCGCTCCAGCTGTGGCTGCAACCTCCGGCCGCACCCCTCGCGAGCGGTGGGCTCGTCGTGCCGTCCGGCTCGCTACCGGACCTGCTCCGCTCCACGCTCGCCACACTCGAACCCGCACTCGACGCCGCCGAGGAACAGGCACAACAGCGCTTGCGCCAGTGAATCCGCTCCACCGACGATTCCGACGTCGCAGTGGGTACGGCGTGAGCGCAGCGCGGTCAACGATCGGCGGCAGCGTTTCATGGGTGGTCCCCGTTTCAACACCGGGCGCCGACGACGCCGCCGCAGGTCGATTCGTTTCACAGGCACCTTCGCTCGGCCACGCTGAGGGTCGGTGAACTCGAAGGGCGCAGGAAGTCATCATTCAGTTGGATTGCCACGAGCCGGGTCGTACGAGCCGCCACTGACACCGGCCGGGAGCGTGGCCGGTCAGGTGGCTGATCGCTTCCCCATCGCGGCGGACGAGCCGTACCACTCCCCAAAGCACAAGCAGCACGGCATGAACGTCCAGGTCATCGCACGGCCGGACGGCACACCGCTCTGGTTCTCCCGGGCCACGCCGGGACGCACCCACGACCTCACCGCCGCGCGTGCCCACGGCATCGTCCAGACCTGCCTCACCCGGCAGTCCTCGTACTTGCCGACCGCGCCTACCAGGGCGCCGGCGCCACCTTCCGCACCCCCTACTACCGCCACCACGAACAGCCCGAGCACTACCAGCGGTTCAACCGCGACCACGCCCACCTCAGAGCGCCCGGCGAACGCGCCTTCGCCCCGCTGAAGTCCTGGCGACTGCTCCGACGAGCCAGATGCTCCACCCGCCGCATCGGCACCGCCGCCCAGGCCATTCACACGCTGCTGACCTGCAGCTATTCAGGATGAAAACGGTTCACGGAGTGTCTCACCGAACCCGGCGGTGCCGCCGGTACGGCCGAAGGATCCGAACCAATAACGGGAATCAGGCCGCGACGAGCTCCTGCTCGCGGTCCGGCGTCTTGACCTTGGGCCTCTTGTTCGGCAGCGAGAGCCGGAAGACCTTGTGCCACGCGGAGAACACCTGCTTGGGCAGCGGCCCGGTGACGTACTCCAGCTCGTACTTCTCGAACAGAGCGCGCACCTTCACCGCGACCTCGGCGTACCGGTTGCTCGGCAGGTCCGGGAACAGGTGGTGCTCGATCTGGTGCGACAGGTTGCCGGTCATGAAGTGCATGGCCCTGCTGCCGCTGATGTTCGCCGAGCCCATCATCTGGCGCAGATACCACTGGCCGCGAGTCTCGCCCTTGATCGACCGGCGCTCGAAGACCTTCACGCCCTCGGGGAAGTGCCCGCACATGATCACCGAATGGGACCAGATGTTGCGGACCAGGTTCGCGGTGAACGTGGCGGCGAGTGTGGGGAGGAACGACGGGCCCGACAGCAGCGGGTGGATCACGTAGTCCTTGAGCACCTGCTTGCGGATCTTGCGGCCCACGGCCTTGGCCCGCGCGCGGAACTCCGGGTTCTTGCGGCGGCGCTTGTGCAGGTTCTTGCCGAGCTCCAGGTCGTACGCTGCGATGCCGTACTCGAAGAAGCAGGCGTTGATGAAGTTCCACAGCGGCTGGCCGAGGTGGAAGGGGTGCCACTTCTGGTCCTCGTCGACGCGCATGATGCCGTAGCCGAGGTCGTTGTCCTTGCCGATCACGTTGGTGTACGTGTGGTGCAGCTCGTTGTGCGAGTGCTTCCACTGCTCGGACGGCGAGACGTGATCCCACTCCCAGGTGGTGGAGTGGATCTTCGGGTCTCGCATCCAGTCCCACTGGCCGTGCAGGATGTTGTGGCCGATCTCCATGTTGTCCATGATCTTCGCCACGGACAGACCGGCGGTGCCGAGCAGCCACGCGGGCGGGAAGATCGAGAACAGCAGCACGCCCCTGCTGACCAGCTCGAGCTTGCGCTGCGCCGAGATGACCTTACGGATGTAGGCGGCGTCCTTCTCGCCGCGACCGGCAAGCACCTCATCGCGGATCGCGTCCAGCTCGCGGCCGAGCTCCTCGATCTGCTCCGCGGTCAGGTGGGCGGTGGGGTCGATGGCGGTCAAGGTGCTCCTACCGTTCGATGTCGCAGGGGCCCGCCGCGGCGGACACGCAGGTCTGGATGAGGACGCCCGGCTCGGCCTCGGTGATCTCGCCGGTGCGCAGGTCGCGGACTGCGCCCGCCTTGAGCGGCGTGACACAGCCGAAGCAGATGCCCATGCGGCACCCGGACGGCATGAGCACGCCGGCCTCCTCGCCGACGTCCAGCAACGGCGTGGCGCCGTCCGCGTCGACGGTCTTGCCGGTGACGCTGAACGTGACCTCGCCGCCGTCACCGGCGACGACGATGCTGGGGCGGAAGCGTTCGGTGTGCAGGCGCTCTCGTACGCCGTGCTCGGTCCAGTGCTCTTCAGCGGCATCGAGCAGGCCCGCGGGCCCGCAGGCCCAGGTCTCGCGCTCGGCCCAGTCGGGCACCAGATCGTCGAGACGGGTGATGTCGAGCATGCCGTCCGTGTCGGTGTGCACCTCGGTGAGCCGCAGCTTCTTGTCCGCGACCAGGTCGTGCAGTTCGTTGCGGAAGATCACGTCTTGCGGCTGTGGCGCACAGTGGACCATGACGACGTCGTCGAACTCGATGTCACGCAGCATGCCCATCACGGGCGTGATGCCGCTGCCGGCCGTCAGGTAGAGCACCTTGGCGGGCTTGGCCTCCGGCAGGACGAAGTCACCGGTCGGCTGATCGAGCTGGACCAGCGTGCCCGGTCTCGCCCTGCGGACCAGGTGGTTGCTGACCTTGCCGTCCGGGATCGCCTTCACGGTGATCGTGACGCGGCCGTCCTGGCGGTTCGTCGGCGAGGTGAGGGAGTAGGCACGCCACAGGCGCACCCCGTCGACGTCGACCCCGATCCGCACGTACTGACCGGCTGTGTGGCCGCGCCAGCCCCGTCCCGGCCTGATCACGATGGTCGCCGCATCACCCGTCTCGGGGTGCACGGCCTCGATGCGCCCGCGCAGGTCAGCGCCCGCACGCAGCGGGCTGACCAGGTCGAGGTAGTCCGACGGCAGCAGCGGCGTCGTGACCATCTCCAGCAGTTTCCACGCCCTGCTGCGGAGGGCTGCACTCGTCATGACTCCAGCTTGCTGCGCCTCAAGGCGTAAAGTCCTGACCGCAGGACGTAAATCTGATCGGCAAAATTGTTCGCAGGGAATAAGACATGAGCCATCCAATCCGGAGGGTCACCGAACTGGCCCTGGACGAGACGACGGTCACCGCGCTTCGGGCCGCGCTGAAGACCACCGCCGACGAGGTCGTCCAGGCGATCATCGACGAGGTCCCGCCCTACGCCAACGCCCTTTCGGGCCGCATGGGCGGCACCATCCGCCGAGCCGTCCGCACCGCCCTGGGCCACTACCTGGACCTCGCGAGCGGGCACGCCACAGGCGGCGACGCCGGTGACGCGGCCTACGAGCTGGGCCGGGGCGAGGTGCGATCCGGCCGTTCGATGGACGCCCTGCTCAGCGCCTACCGCGTCGGCGCCCGCGTGGCCTGGCGATGCCTGGCAGCGGGTGCCGTACCCGCAGGTCTGCCCGCCGCCGAGGTCGCCAAGTTCGCCGAGCTGACCTTCGCCTACATCGACGAGCTGTCCGCCGCGAGCGCCGCGGGCCACGCCGACGAACTGGCAGCCCGGGGCAGGGCCCACGAGCGCCACCTGGAACACCTGGCCCGCGACCTCCTCGCCGGCGCGAGCCCGGACGTGCTGCTGGCCTCTGTTCAAAGGGCCGGGTGGCATCCTCCGGTCTCCCTGACCGCGGTCCTGCTGCCCGCCGCCCAGGCCCGGCCTGCCTACCGCGCGCTCGACCCGAGCACCCTGGTCCTCGACGATCTGCCGGACGCCACCGGTGTGCTGCTCGTCCCCGATGCCGACCGATCACATCTCCTGCGGCAGCTGACCGACCGCACCGCCGTGGTCGGCCCGGCCCGACCGTGGACTCGTGCGTCCGCCTCGTACGCACGAGCCGTACGCGCGCGCTCCCTCTCCTCCGACATCCGCGACACCGAGGACCACCTGCCCGAGCTGGTGCTGAGCGCGGACGCGGACGCGTTCGCGGACCTGCGTGCCCGAGCTCTCGCACCGTTGCGGACCTTGCCTGTCGCGACCGCACAGCGACTGGAGGAGACGTTGCGGGAGTGGCTGCTGCACCAGGGCAGGCGGGACGAGGCGGCGGCGGCGCTGTTCGTCCATCCCCAGACAGTCCGATACCGGATGTCGCAGCTGCGGGAGCTGTTTCCGGATCTCGCATCGCCACACCGCGTCCTTGAACTGACGCTGGCGGTCGGTCTCCGCGTCAGCTGACGCACACTTCGGCCGTTGGCGGTCCGGTCGGCGGACTGCGGGATCGCAGCCCGCACTCCGCGTCCATCGAGGTTGGCTGCTGCCGGCCTCGGCGGGGGCCGTGTGAGACGTCTGTGCTGTACGCCGCGCCTGGGAGTGTTCGACAAGAGGGACGCGTTCAGGGCCACGTCCCGATCAGCCGGAGCCGTGGAGCTCTTCACGAGAGCGAGGACCCTGGGCGTGGCCGGGGCCACGGACGCCTGATGGGGTGGTGCGCCCGCGAGCGCTTCTGTCAGGTGGCCGGGTGGTCCCTGCCGCAGCCCGTGGCCGACGGACGGCACATGCTCCGAGCGGAGCAGTCGGCGTACGTGCGCGCCGACGAGAGAGATTCCCGGACGCGGAAGAGGACCTCGATGCGCTGGCCGGCCCGGCGGGCGCACTCCGCCGGGGCCTCTTGACCGAGGGGCGCGCCGGGATGGGTTCCGTCGGGCTTCGGCCTTGTGGCCGTCGCGGCGAGCGCCGGGGCGCCGGGGGGGAGCCGTTCTTCACGTGGATCACGCCTCCGCTGGACGGCGGGCCCCGGATCTCCTCGCGGAGCCGGGGCCCTGGCCGTGCGGCGTGGGGCGTGGGCTCAGACGGAGTTCCGGGCGGCGGTGGTGCGGCGGCGCATCCTGAGGAGGACGCCCGCGGCGGCGCCGCCGAGGAGCAGCGCGCCGAGGACGTACGGGCTGCCGCCGTCGCCCCCGTCCTCGCCTGCGCCCGCGGCCCAGCCGAAGCCCGCTTCCACGGCACCGATCGGCCGGCCCGAGATCTGATAAGTGACGGTCTGCTTGATGCGGGGCGGGCACTTGAGGGTCACGGTGTCCGTGCCGGAGACGGCGTCCGACGGGAGCGTGAACTGACCCACCAGGACGCCCTTCCGGTCGCCCGGCAGGAGATGGAACTTCCCGCCCGCCTCCGACTCGCCCTTGCCGTACGTCTCCTTGCCGCAGGCGGTGGTGCTGACAGTGACGGTGGTGCCGGGGGCTGCCTTCCCCGGATTGACCCAGACGCCACCGGCGGGCGCCGCGACGGCGGAGGGTGCGGACAGGACGAGGGCGCCGAGGACCAGGGCGAGCTGGGGACCCGTACGTGCGAGACGCATGCTTCTTCTCTCTTTCGGTGGAGCTTTCCTGGCCGGCTGGGCCGCGCGGCTCCTGTGCTGTGCTCCGTGCACGAGGAGATCCCCGACCGGTGATCTCCGCAACGGGAGGATCACGCTCGATGTCCCCCGGTTGGCGTCTTGATCGTCCTCCCCGGTGATCAACGCCGCAGGTCACAGCGTCCCGTGCGGTGCTCGGGAACAAACGGCCTCCTGCGCGCGCATGGATGAGGCGTCTCGACCACGAGCGTTGTCCGCACCGGCGCGCCCCCGTACGCCCACCACCTGATGATTCGTCAATAGGGTCAGCAGGCCGGACCGGAAGCGTCGTCCGGCTCACCCGCCCAGCAGCCATCACGTAACGGGCCGCACCGGATACCGGCCGGCGACGACAAAGCGGTCAGTCCCGGCCCAGGATCGCCGTGAGGGCTTGCCGCAACGCCGCTTCGGGATCCGCCGACGCCCCTTCGGACCGCCACGCGACAAACCCGTCGGGGCGGACCAGCACCGCGCCGTCCGTGGTGACACTGTGAGCCTCCGCCCAGTCCATGTCGCTCGCGGGGGTGAGCTCCGCGTCGGGCCCGTCGCCGATCCGGTACGAGTCGAGCGGCACCGACAGCTGTTGCCCGACGCGTGTCGCCGCGGTGTGCCACCTGCCTGCGCCGTCTTCGGAACTCAGGAGCACCAGGGACCGCTCGTACAGGTCGAGGGTGGAGACCCGGGTACCGGCGCGGTTCAGCCACACGTGGGGTGCCCGGCTCCCGGGTTCGCCCGTCAACCGCAGTTCGTCGGGCACGACCGGCAGCGTCCGGTCGGCGCCCAGGACGGCGCCCTGCGGATAGCGGTAGCCGAGCACGTCGTTGAGGAGGCCGCCCTTCTTTCCCTTGGGGCTGCCGGATCCGGGGCCGGGGGCGTACCCGGGGTGGCTGTGCTCGACCGACCGCGCCGAAGCCCGGGCGCTCGTCGCCTCCGCGACCGGCCGGCGCTCCGCGTCGTAGGACGCGAGCAGGCCGGTGCCGGCCCAGCCGCCGAGGACCGCGGCGAGCTTCCAGGCGAGGTTGTGCGCGTCCTGGATACCGGTGTTGGAGCCGAACGCCCCGGTGGGCGGCATCTCGTGGGCGGAGTCGCCGACGAGGAACACCCGGCCGTCCGCGTACCGTTCGGCGATCCTCTCGGCCGCGTGCCAAGGCGCTCTGCCGGTGATCTCCACATCGAGGTCCGGAACCCCCACGGCCCGCCGGATGTGTTCCCTGCACCGCTCGTCGGTGAACTCCTCCAGCGTCTCGCCGTGTTCGGGGTGCCAGGGGGCGTGGAACACCCAGCGCTCCCGGTTGTCGACCGGCAACAGGGCTCCGTCTGCCTCCGGGTTCGTCAGGTAGCAGACGATGAAGTGCCGGTCGCCGACGACGTCCGCGAGGCCGCGGGAGACAAAGGTGATGCTCACGTTGTGGAAAAGGTCGCCCTGACCACTCTGCCCGATGCGGAGCTGCTCGCGAACCGGGCTGCGCGGGCCGTCCGCCGCGACGAGATAGTCCGCGCGGATGGTGGTGTGCTCTCCGGTGCCGCGGCTCTTGACCCGTGCGGTCACCCCTTCGGCGTCCTGCTCGAAGGACATCAGCTCCGTCGCGAACCGCAGATCTCCGCCCAGCTCCCCAGCGCGCTTGACCAGCACCGGTTCGAGATCGTTCTGGCTGCACAGACACCACCCGGCGGGGCTGAAGCGGGCGACCCCGCCGCCGGGGTCGATCTCCTTGAAGAGCCACTCGCCGACATCGCCCACCAGGCTCGGCACCTGCAGGATGCCGTTGTTGGGCGCCAGAACCGACGCGGCCTCCCGGACGGGTTGCGTGACCCCGGCACTGCGGAACAGCTCCATCGTGCGCACGTTGTTGCCGCGGCCACGCGGGTGGATCGAGGTGCCCGTATGGCGCTCGACCAGTGTGTGCGGGACTCCGAGCCGTCCCAGGAACAGCGAGGTCGACAAACCCACCAGCGAGCCGCCGACGATAAGTACGGGCGTGCGGTGACCGGTTGCTCCGCCGGCCACGTCGAATCGGGTCATTGTTCGTCTCCGGCGTCACCTGCGACGCGAGTCGGGGATGGGATGCAGATTCATGCCCTTCGGGGACGGGTCCGCGTGCCGGGGGCACCCGGATGACACGCGGTTCACTCGTCCGCTCCATGGGGCTCGCGCGCTGTCGGCGCTCCTGTCAAGGATCAGCACATGACGGCCCCGGCGTTTCGCTCACGTAGGCCGTTCCCCCATCCCCCACTGAGAAGAGAAAGAGGTGTGCCGGATGGCCCCCTCGGGACGCGTCTCGCAGTCTGTGTTCGACGGCTCCAGGCTGCGGGTGATCCTCCTCCTCGACCTGTACGAGGGAGCGCAGCAGCAGTTCCTGGACGCGTACGAACTCATGCGCAAGCAGGTCGCCTCCGTTCCCGGTCACATCAGTGACCAGCTCTGCCAGTCCATCGAGAACCCCTCGCAGTGGCTCATCACCAGCGAGTGGGAGAGCGCGCCGCCGTTCCTCGCGTGGGTGAACAGCGAGGAGCACGTCGAAACCGTCAAGCCGATGCACAGCTGTGTCCGGGACACCCGTTCGATGCGCTACAGCATCCTCCGGGAGACCAGCCCCGGTCAGCCGGCCTCGCGGACCGCGGCATCGGGCGGCGTGCAGGCGAAGGCCCGCGTGGGCGACGGTGTGGCACGCCACGCCCTCACCTTCACCGTCAAGCCGGGTTCCGAGTCGAAGGTGGCGGAGCTCCTGGCCGGGTACGAGTCACCCCGGGCCCAGGTCGACGAGACCACACGGCTGCGCCGCACCTCCCTCTTCATGCACGGCAATCGCGTCGTGCGTGCCGTGGAGGTGGAAGGCGACCTCCTCGTGGCACTGCGGCACGTCGCCCGTCAGCCCGAGGTACGAGCGGTCGAGGAGGCCATCAACCCGTACCTGGAGCAGGACCGGGACCTGACCGACCCCGAGTCGGCACGTGTGTTCTTCACCCGGGCCGCGCTCCCGGCCGTCCACCACGTGGTGTCCGAGCGGCCGACACCGGCCGACCTACGACGGCACGCGCTGTACTACCCGGCCAAGGAAGGCCACGGGATGGAGCTCGCCCGGCTGCTCGCCGATCAGGACCGGGCCGCGGCGGACGACCCGAACAGCCCGGTGTACAGCAGCACCGTGTTCCAGCGCGACGACATCGTGGTGCGCCTCATCGACATCACGGGCGAACCCGACCTCGACCCCGTCGCCTCCCTCGGGCTCAAGGGCGCCCGGAAGGCCGCGGAGCTGGAACGCCTCCTCGACGGCGCCGCGATCGGTGTCGAGGGCTCCCTGGAGGCGGAACGCAACATCAACCGGCTTCTGTCGCACGCCGACATGCTGCCCGTCACCGACCGCTCGGCGCATTCCTGACGGCTGGTCGAGGCTGCCGCCGCCCTCGCTCCCCCAGCACGTCACCGCCACATCTGGAGGTATCAACCATGCTCAAGCAGCGTCCACGCATCGTGAACCTGAGCGAGACGGAACCCAACCGCAGGCGGGGAGGTGACCTGAGGGCCATGCTCACGCCGGCCACCGTGGGTGCCACCAGCGGCTTCATGGGCCTGGCCATCGTTCAGCCGGGCGAGCGCATCGGCGAGCATTACCACCCGTACTCCGAGGAGTTCGTGTACGTCGTCTCGGGCGCACTGGAAGTGGACCTGGACGGCGACACGTACGCACTCCAGCCCGATCAGGGGCTCCTGATCCCGATCGACGTGCGGCACCGCTTCCGCAACGTGGGCGACGTGGAGGCCCGCATGGTCTTCCACCTGGGCCCGCTCGCCCCCCGGCCGAGCCTCGGCCACGTCGACACGGAGGTCACCGACGAGACCGAGGCCGCCGCCGCGGGCCCGCACGTGACCGTGCACGACCCGGGACGGGTGTCCGAGCGCAGCGGGGCCATCGAGTGACCCGGCGAGTGGCCGTCACCGGCATCGGTGTGGTCGCTCCGGGCGGCACCGGAGCGAAGGCGTTCTGGGACCTCCTCGCCGCCGGCCGTACCGCGACCCGCGGCATCACCCTGTTCGACCCGGTCGGTCTGCGCTCCCGCATCGCCGCCGAGTGCGACTTCGACCCGGCGGACCACGGACTGGATCCGGACCTGAGCCGCCACGCCGACCGGTACATCCAGTTCGCCGTCGTCGCCGCCGGGGAAGCCGTCCGCGACTCCGGACTCGACACCGACGCCGAAGACCCCTGGCGCGTCGCCGTCTCCCTGGGCAGCGCCGTCGGCGGCACCACCCGGCTCGAACACGACTACGTCCTGGTCAGCGAGGGCGGGCGGCGGTGGGACGTGGACCACCGCGCGGCCGGCCCCAAGCTGCACATGGCGTTCGCGCCGAGCACGCTCGCCTCCGTCGTGGCCGAACAGTTCGGCGCCCGCGGTCCGGTGCAGACCGTCTCCACCGGATGCACCTCCGGCCTCGACGCCGTCGGCTACGCCTTCCACACCATCGAGGAGGGCCGGGCGGACGTCTGCATAGCGGGCGCGTCGGACTCCCCTATCTCGCCGATCACCATGGCCTGCTTCGACGCCATCAAGGCCACGTCGCCCGACAACGACGACCCGGAGCACGCCTCCAGGCCCTTCGACAACAACCGCAACGGTTTCGTCATGGGCGAAGGCGCCGCCGTCCTCATCCTGGAGGAGTACGAGCACGCCAGGGCCCGCGGTGCGCACATCTACTGCGAGATCAGCGGATACGCCACCTTCGGCAACGCGTACCACATGACCGGTCTGACCGGCGAGGGGCTGGAGATGTCCCGGGCGATCGACTCCACGCTCGACAAGGCCCGGCTCGACCCCACGCTGATCGACTACGTCAACGCGCACGGTTCGGGCACCCGGCAGAACGACCGGCACGAGACCGCCGCCGTGAAGCGGTCCCTGGGGGCGCACGCCTACGACACGCCCATGAGCTCCATCAAATCCATGGTGGGGCACTCGCTGGGCGCGATCGGCGCGATCGAGGTGGCCGCCTGCGTCCTCGCGCTGAAGCACCAGGTGGTACCTCCGACGGCGAACTACGAGACCCCCGACCCCGAGTGCGACCTGGACTACGTGCCGCGCACCGCCCGCCCCCGGAAGCTCAGGAACGTGCTCTCCGTGGGCAGCGGATTCGGCGGCTTCCAGTCCGCGGTCCTCCTGACGGGGCCGGGCGGGAGGACACGATGAGCACTGAGCGCCCACGGCGCGCGGTCGTCACCGGCATCGGCGTGATCGCCCCCAACGGACAGCGTGGCGACGCGTACTGGAAGTCCGTCCGGGAAGGGCTCGGCGTACTGGACCGGATCACCCGTGAGGGCTGCGAGGACCTGCCGCTCAAGGTCGCGGGCGAGGTCCGGGGCTTCGACCCCTCCGCCCTGATCGAGGAGCGTTTCCTCGTCCAGACCGACCGCTTCAGCCACTACGCGATGGCTGCGGCCCAGCTCGCCCTCGACGACGCCGGTCTCGCCCACGACGACCCGGAGGATCCCTTCTCGATCGGCGTCGTCACCGCGGCGGGTTCCGGCGGCGGCGAGTTCGGCCAGCGAGAGCTGCAGAAGCTCTGGGGCCAGGGATCCAAGTTCGTCGGCCCGTACCAGTCGATCGCCTGGTTCTACGCCGCCAGCACCGGCCAGATCTCCATCCGGAGCGGGTTCAAGGGACCGTGCGGTGTGGTCGCGAGCGACGAGGCGGGAGGCCTGGACGGCCTCGCCCACGCCGCCCGGGCCGTGCGGCGCGGTACCGGCGCCGTGATCGTCGGAGCGGCGGAGGCGCCCCTCGCCCCGTACTCGATGGTGTGCCAGCTCGGATACCCGGAGCTCAGCACCGTCGAGGACCCGGGCCGCGCTTACCGGCCCTTCACCGCGGGAGCCTGCGGCTTCGTCCCCGCGGAGGGCGGCGCGATGCTCGTCGTGGAGGACGAGTCCCGTGCCCGCGACCGGGGGGCGGCCGTCCGGGCCGTCGTCGCCGGCCACGGCGCCACGTTCACCGGCGCCTCCCGATGGAAGGAGTCCCGGGAGGGACTCGCCCGCGCCATCCGTGTCGCCCTCGACGAGGCCGAGTGCGCCCCCGAGGAGATCGACGTCGTCTTCGCCGACGCCCTGGGCGTACCGGAAGCGGACCGCGCCGAGGCGATGGCGATCGCCGACGCCCTCGGGGCACACGCCACCCGCGTACCCGTCACGGCGCCCAAGACGGGCATCGGCCGCGCCTACTGCGGGGCGCCCGTCCTGGACACCGCCGCAGCGGTCTTCGCGATGGAACACGGCCTGGTCCCCCCCACCCCCAACGTGTTCGACATCTGCCACGACCTCGATCTGGTGATGTCCCGCGCTCGGCCCGCCGAGCTGCGCACGGCCCTCGTCCTCAGCCGAGGACTCATGGGATCCAACGCGGCGCTGGTCGTGCGCCGCGGCGACTGCTCCGCCCGGTAGGACCGGGCGGGAAGGAGAGCACAGATGATCACCACTTCACTGACCCTCGGCGAACTCGCCGCGCTGATGAAGCAGGCGGCCGGGGTCACCGTCGACGCCGGGAAGCTGGAGGAGGCGCCGGACACGCCGTTCGCCACCCTCGGCCTCGACTCGCTCGGCCTGCTCGGGATCGTCGGCGAGCTGGAGAACAAGTACAGCGTGGCGCTGCCCACCGACGCCGAGCGCTGCAAGACACCCGCCGAGTTCCTCGGCCTGGTCAACAACGCCCTCAGGACTGGAGTCTGACGTGGCCGGTCACACCGACAACAGCATCACCATCGACGCCCCGCTCGACCTCGTCTGGGACATCACCAACGACATCGAGAAGTGGCCCGATCTCTTCAGCGAGTACGCCTCCCTCGAAGTCCTCTCCCGCGAGGGCGACTCCACCTCCTTCCGCCTGACCATGCACCCGGACGAGTCCGGGAAGGTCTGGAGCTGGGTGTCGGAGCGCACCGTGGACCGCCCCGGGCGGACCGTTCGCGCCCGCCGCGTCGAGACCGGCCCGTTCGACCACATGAACATCCGGTGGGAGTACGAGGAGACGCCGGCCGGCGTCCACATGCGCTGGGTGCAGGACTTCGCGATGAAGCCCGACGCTCCAGTCGACGACGCCTGGATGACCGACAACATCAACCGCAACTCCCGTACGCAGATGGCCCTCATCCGGGACCGCATCGAGCAGGTCGCCCGCGACCGCCGGAGCGCCTCGGTCCTGCCCGGCTGACCGCACTCGGCCGTGCGCACCCCCGCCCACACCCACCCCACACCCAGGAGGGACGCTCGATGCACCACGCTCTGATCGTCGCCCGCATGGCGCCCGATTCGGCGCCGGCGATCGCCGACGTGTTCGCCACCTCCGACCGGGGCGAACTCCCGCACCTGGTCGGCGTCACCCGGCGTCGCCTGTTCCAGTTCGGCGACGTGTACCTGCACCTCATCGAGTCGGACCAGGACCCGGCGCCGGCCATCGCGAAGCTGGCCGGACACCCGGAGTTCCGGGACGCCAGCGAGAAACTGTCGGCGTACGTCAGCGCGTACGACCCGAAGACGTGGCGGAGCCCCAAGGACGCCATGGCGCAGTGCTTCTACCGCTGGGAGCGTGACGCGCGTTCCTGATCCGCCGATACGCACGGCAGGGAAACCCGAGGCCGCCCGCCCCGCGAACGACGCGGAGCGGGCGGCCTCGGGTTTCCCTCCTTCGTCCCCGTCAGACCGGAACGGTGCACTCGAAGGCGTGGAGGTACGCGTTGACCGGGCGGATCTCGCCGATGACGAGCCCCGCGTCCGTCAGCCGGTCGACCATGCTCTGCCGGGTGTGCTTCGCACCGCCGACGTTGAGGAGCAGCAGCAGGTCCATGGCGGTCGTGAACCTCATCGAAGGCGTGTCGTCCACGAGGTTCTCGATCACGACGACCCGGGCGCCGGGGCGCGCTGCCCTGCGGACGTTGGCGAGCGCCCTGCGGGTGCTGTCGTCGTCCCATTCCAGGATGTTCTTGATGATGTACACATCCGCCTGGACCGGGATGTCCTCACGGCAGTCGCCGGCCACGACACGGACCCGGGGGGCCAGCGCCCCGCTCCCGCGCAGGCGCGGGTCGGCGTTCTCCACCACTCCCGGCAGGTCGAGCAGCGTGCCGTGCAGGGAGGGGTACTTCTCCAGCAGGCTCGCCAGGACGTGTCCCTGTCCGCCTCCGATGTCCGCGACGGAGGACACGTCCGTGAGGTCGAGTAGGTTCGCGACGTCCCGTGCCGACTGCTGGCTCGACGTCGTCATGGCCCGGTTGAAGACATAGGCGGACTCGGGCGCCTCTTCGTTGAGATACGCGAAGAACTCCCGGTCGTACACGTCCTCGAAGACGTTGCGTCCGGAGCGCACCGCCTCGTCGAGCTTCGGCCAGACGTCCCACGTCCACGGCTCGGTGCACCACAGGGCGATGTACCGGAGGCTGTGCGGATCGTCCTCGCGCAGCAGCCGGGACATCTCCGTGTGGGCGAAGGTGCCGTCGGGGTTCTCGGTGAAGACCCCTTGGCAGGACAGCGCGCGCATCAGTCGGCGCAGTGTCCGCGGCTGGGTCTTCACCGCCGCTGCCAGGTCTTCCACGGTCATGGGCGTGTCGTCCAGGGCGTCGGCCACGCCGAGGCGGGCGGCCGCGCGTACAGCGGCGGCGCACGCCGCCCCGAATACGAGCTCCCTCAGCCGCATGGGCGGCGGGGGAGCCGGATCAACCGTTGTCATCTGTTGCCTTGTCCTTGCTGTCGTGCCATGGGCGGTGGCGGGGAGCCCGGTGGGTCAGCACATTCCGGCGGGCTCCGAGAGCGTGCACGTGTTGCGGGTGAAGGTGTTTCCCTTGCCGGGGTCCCGGTTGGCCAGATCGGCGGTGCTGTTGCGCATCACCACGTTGTCGCGGATCTCGTTCTGCTCGTTCAGGGCCCCCACGAAGCTCTTGAACAGCACGATGCCGCCCGAGAGGGGCGAGGTGCCCACGTTGTCGACGACCCTGTTCTTCTCGACCACCGTCTCCTCGGTACCGGTGAGGACGATTCCCGAGCCCTGCAGGAAGGGCAGACGGGGGGTCTTCGGGCAGTGCTTGTTGTTGGCGTGGATGTTGTTCCGGCGCAGGGTCATCGCCCCGGCGCGCGGCTTGGACTCGTCGCCCACCACGAACACCGCGGCGCAGTTCCCGGTCGCGTCGTTGTGGTCGACGGTCACGTTCCGCAGGCGCCTCACCGTGAGGCCGATCCGGTTGCCGGACAGGCTGTTGTGCGTGATCACCGTCCCCATGGTGTCCGTGGCGCCGCCCTCGCTGTCGACGGTGTTGGCCAGGAACAGTCCGGCGTCGCCGTTGTTCCGGGCGGTGTTGTGGCTGAACACGCCACGCACGGATCTCTCCTGGGCGATGCCCCACTGTCCGTTCTTGTCGGCGAGCACCTTGTGGACCGTGAGCCGGTCGGTCCAGGACGCCCACAGGCCGTTGCCGGTGAAGCCCCTGAGCGTGAGCGAGCGCACGGTGACGCCCTGGACGGGGCGGTTCTCCGTCCCGGTCACGCAGATACCGTGACCGGCCTTGGCGCACGCGTCGCCGGCAGCGGCGTCGCCGGGCACGATGACGGTGGAAGCGAGGCCCGAGCCTCGCAGCGTCAGGTCCGACGTGGTGATGCGGACGCTCTCACGGTAGGTACCGGGAGACAGGACGACGGTGTCCCCCGGTTTCGCGGCGTCCACCGCCTTCTGGATCGATTCGCCGGGCTTCACCAGGTGCGCCGTCCGGCCGTGGGCCGTCGGGGCGGCTGCGCCCAGCCCCGAGGCCACGACAGCCACGGTGCATGCCAGGAGTGCGATCTGTCGTTTGGTCATGTGCCGAAGCTATGAGCGCGTGTTCCGGCCTGCCACCGCTGATCCCCCAGGCGGACCTAGGCATACCTCCCTGCGGTCCACACATGGGCGTGGCGCGCGCGTCCCGGGTGAAAACGCGGCTCCCGCGTGGATCATGGCGCCGCCGGGGGCATCTCCTCGGTGCAGCGGGCAGGGAAGGGGTTCGGATGCGTAAGTGGTGGCCCTTGGCGGCGATCTGTCTGGGCACCTTCATGCTTCTTCTGGACGTCACGATCGTGACCGTGGCGCTGCCCGCCATGGCGGCGGACCTCGGCACCACGCTCTCCGAACTGGAGTGGGTGGTCGACATCTACGCCCTGGCACTGGCGTCGCTGTTGCTCGGCGTCGGTTCCCGCGCCGACCGGATCGGCCGCAAGAAGGTGTATCTCGTCGGGCTGACCGTCTTCACCGCGGCTTCGGTGGTGTGCGCGGTCGCTCCGAACGCGGGTGTGCTGATCGGCGCCCGGGCGGTACAGGGACTGGGCGCCGCCGGGATGTTCGGTACGACGATCGCCCTGCTCGGCATGCACTACAGCGGCCGGGAGCGCGGGGTGGCCTTCGCCGTGTGGGGCGCCACCAACTCGGTCGCCGCAGCCGCCGGGCCGATGGTCGGCGGACTCCTCACCCAGTACCTGGACTGGCGATGGATCTTCTTCGTCAACCTGCCGGTCTGCCTGGCCGCCGTCGTGATGACCCTGCGTTCGGTGCGAGAGGCCAAGGGGCAGGGACCGCAGCGTGCGGACGTGCTCGGCATGGTCACCTTCACGGTGGCGAGCGGGGCCCTCACGTTCGGGCTGATCAGAGCCCACTCCGACGGCTGGGCATCGTCCTTCACGCTCGGCCTGTTCGCGGCGGCGGCCGTCGCCCTCACCCTCTTCGTCGTGGTCGAGACGAGGCACGAGCACCCCGTCCTCGACCTGTCGCTGTTCCGCAGGCCGTCGTTCACCGGCATCATGATCAGCGCCCTTTTCCTGCAAGGCGCCGCGTTCGCCTATCTGTTGTTCGAGTCGCTGTGGATGCAGTCCGTACTGGGGTACGAGCCCGTCGAAGCAGGTCTGTACATCCTGCCCATGTGCGCCTCCGCGTTCGTCGTCTCCGCGCTCGCGGGCCGCTTCGGCCCCTGGCCACCCCGGGCGTGCATCGGGGGAGGGCTGGCGCTCATCGCCCTGGGCAGCGGGATGCAGGCCACCCTCGACGCGGGGTCTTCGGGCAGCAGCCTCGTGGCGGGTCTCGTCGTCTCCGGTCTGGGGGTCGGGCTCGTGACACCGAGTCTGTCGGCGGCGGCCCTGGCGACGGTGCCGCCGGAGCGCGGAGGCATGGTGGGCGGTGCGGTCAACACCTTCCGCCAGTTGGGCTTCGCCCTGGGGATCGCCGTGTTCGGCGTGATCTTCCAGTCGCGGATGGAGAGTGTGCTGAGGGCCGGCGGCAGTGTCCCGGACCCGCACGAGGCGGCCGTCGCTCTGAGCGGCGGACAAGCCCGGTCGATCGTTGCCGGCTGGCCGGAAGGTGAACGCGCCGAGATGGCGCACCTCGTACGTGAGGCGTTCGCGTCCGGCCTGAACGCGGTGCTGGTCGTGGCGGCGGCGCTGGGGGCGGTGGCCTCACTGCTCGTCGTCTCGACGGTACGCGTCCCCACGGGCGGCGCCGAGCAGCAGAAGCCGGAAGCGGGCGCGAGCCCACGCGGACAGGAGACACGAGCGGACGCCGCCCTGTAGCGGCGGAAGCCCATGACGCGCGGCGATGAGGGGACTCACCACGGTGGCGGAAGCCCCCTCCCCTGAGCGACGTGGCCGCCGCGCCCGAGCTCAGCAGATGCGCGGGAGCTGCTCTCCGAGCGGCATGTCCACGACGCGGGTGCCGCCGAGTCCGGTACGAGCCACCACCATGCCCGGGTGGGTCTCGACCGCCTCGCCGATCACCGCTGCTTCGGTGCCCATGGGGTGGGCGCGCATCGCGGCCAGTACGGCGTCGGCGTGGTCACGCGGGACGAAGGCCACGAGCTTGCCCTCGTTCGCCACGTACATGGGGTCGAGTCCGAGCACCGCGCAGGCGTTGCCGACCGCTTCGGGGACCGGGACGGCACGCTCCTGGACGACGACTCCCGTGCCGGACGCCGCCGCGATCTCGTTCAGCGAGGCGGCCAGTCCCCCGCGCGTGGGGTCGCGCAGCACGTGCAGGTCCCGCGTGACGGCGAGCATCGCCTCGACGAGGCCACCGAGCGGTGCGCAGTCGCTGTTGATCTCGACACCGAATTCGAGGCCCTCGCGCACGCTCATGATCGCGACGCCGTGCATCCCGATCGGGCCGCTCACGATCACGACGTCTCCGGGCACCACCCGTTGCGGGCGCAGGTCGACTCCGTCGGGGATCAGCCCGACTCCTGAGGTGTTGATGTAGATGCCGTCGCCGTGACCGGCCTCGACGACCTTGGTGTCACCGGTGACGACCTGAACGCCGGCCGCGCGTGCCGCCGCACCGAGGGCTTGCGCGACGCGGGCGACCACCTCGGTCTCGACGCCTTCCTCCAGGATGAACCCGCAGGAGAGGTGGCTCGCCCGGGCACCGCTCATGGCGAGGTCGTTCACGGTGCCGTTGACGGCGAGGTCGCCGATGCTGCCCCCGGGGAAGAACAGAGGGCGGACCACGAAGGAGTCCGTGGAGAACGCCAGGCGGGCGCCGCCGATCCGGATCTCGGCCGCGTCGGCGGTGTGCGCGAGGGCCGGTCCGCCGTAGGCGGGCGCGAAGACGTGCTCGATCAGCTCGGCGGACAGTACTCCTCCGCCGCCGTGGCCCATGACGATGCGTGGTCGGTCGCGCAGTGGCGCCGGGCAGGTCCAGGCGAGCATGTCGGGTGCCGGCTGCGCGGCGTCGGCCGCCGGGGTGGTGCTGACGGTGTCAGGCAAGGGGGCTGCCCTCCAAGGGAGCGGTGACCGGGGACGGGGTGCCGGAGGCCGACGCGGGAGGTCTCGGTCCCGGGGTTCCCGCGTCGAGCCGCCGGTAGAGGTAGTAGGCGGCGCAGGCGCCCTCGCTGGACACCATCGTGGCGCCGAGCGGGGAGCGGGGCGTGCAGGTGGTGCCGAACGCTTCGCACTCGTTCGGTTTCAGCAGGCCCTGGAGGACTTCGCCGCTGCGGCACTCGGCGGGCTCGCGGGTGTCGATCCCCTCGACGGAGAAGCGGTGCTCGGCGTCGTGGTCACGGTAGCGCTCGGACAGGCGCCAGCCGCTGTCCGGGATGACGCCGATGCCGCGCCAGGCCCGGTCGGCGATCTCGAAGACATCGCCCAGCATCGCCTGTGCCGCCGGATTGCCCTCGGCCGTCACGGCGCGCTGGTAGGCGTTCTCGACCCTGTGCTCGCCCCGCTCCAGCTGGAGCAGGGTCCTGCGTACGCCTTCCAGGATGTCCAGCGGCTCGAATCCGGTCACCACGATCGGCACCCGGTGGCGTTGCGCGAGCTCCGGGTACTCGGCCGTGCCCATCACACTGCAGACATGGCCGGCGGCGAGGAAACCCTGGACGCGGCAGTCCGGGGACCGCATGATCGCGTCGATCGCAGGGGGGACGCGGACGTGGGACACGAGCAGGCTGAAGTTACGGATGTTCCGCTTGCGCGCCTGATGCACCGTCATCGCGTTGGGCGGCGCCGTGGTCTCGAAGCCGATGCCGAAGAAGACCACCTCCCGGTCCGGGTTCTGCTCGGCGATCCGCAGCGCGTCCAGCGGGGAGTAGACCACCCTGACGTCACCGCCTTGCCCGCGGACCTGGAACAGGTCGCGACCCGTGCCGGGGACGCGGAGCATGTCGCCGAAGGAGCAGAAGATCACCCCTGGCCGGGAAGCGATCTCCAGGGCCTTGTCGATCATCTCCAGCGGAGTGACACAGACCGGACAGCCCGGGCCGTGGATCAGCTCGATCTCGGGCGGCAGGAGCTGGTCGATGCCGTGCCGGATGATGCTGTGGGTCTGGCCGCCGCAGACTTCCATCAGGGCCCAGGGGCGCGTCACCGTCGCGCGGATCTCGTCGAGCAGCCGGCCTGCCAGGTCCGGGTTCTGGAACTC
Source organism: Streptomyces sp. NPDC001728 (assembly GCF_040297565.1). Classification (NCBI taxonomy): domain Bacteria; kingdom Bacillati; phylum Actinomycetota; class Actinomycetes; order Kitasatosporales; family Streptomycetaceae; genus Streptomyces; species Streptomyces sp. NPDC001728. The sequence continues at coordinate 22,736 of NZ_JBEOZK010000032.1, read as the reverse complement.
ATCGATGTACTTCACGGCCGTACCTCCCCGTGGACGTCACCCTGCGTCTGCCACTCGCCTCCCGCGGCCTCGGCGGCCTCCCACGGGTCTCCGAACTCCTCCTGGAGCAGGCCGAGGGTCTCGAACAGCTCCAGCGTCCGCCGGGCCGACTCCTCGTCGAGCTTCTGGAGGGCGAAGCCCACGTGCACGATGGCGTACTCACCGGGCTTCAGGTCCGGCAGGTACTCCAGGCACACCTCCTTGACCACGCCGCCGAAGTCGACCGTGGCCATCCGGGTGCCGTCCCGGTCCTCGACGTCCAGCACTCTTCCGGGTACCGCCAGGCACATGGGTGTCTCCTCACTTTCGCTCTCGTCGTGACGTGCCGGGGGCCGCCCCGCCCGTGATCCGGGCGGCCACGACGAGCTGGCCGAGAGCCAGACCGCCGTCGTTCGGCGGGATCCGGCGGTGGCGCAGGACGGTGAAGCCGTCCTCCCGCAGTCCACCGGCGCAGGCCGAGGAGAGCACCGTGTTGGCGAACACTCCCCCGGTCAGGGCGACGGTCTCCACGCCGGTCTCGTCGCGGGCGGCGGCGCAGACCACACGCACCAGCCGGGCCACGGCGCGGTGGAACCGCGCCGCGACGACAGCCGCGGGGGTCCCGTCCAGCACGTCGGCGACCACCGCCGTCAGAAGGGGTGCGGGGTCGGCGGTGAGCGGGGCGCCGGGCCGCGGCGGGCCGAGCCGGAAGGCGTAGCGCGCGTCCTCGGCCACGGCGGGTGCGCGCAGGGCCGCGGCCTCCAGCTCGATCGCGGCCTGCGCCTCGTATCCCGCGTGCTGGCAGACCCCCGCGAGGGAGGAGACGGCGTCGAAGAGGCGCCCCATGCTGGACGTGGGCACGCAGTTCAGCGCGCGCTCCAACTGCCTTTCCAGCAGGGGTAGTTCTCCGGGCGGGCAGGCTCGGGTGCAGGGCAGGGCGCGGTCGGCGGCGAGGCCCGCGGCCCGCAGGTGGGACAGGGCCATGCGGTAGGGCCGTCGTACGGCCGCGTCACCGCCCGGCAGGGGTACGCAGGCCAGGTGCGCGAACCGTCGGAACCCGGCGTAGTCCGCGAGAAGGAACTCACCGCCCCACACGGCGCCGTCGAGACCGTAGCCGGTGCCGTCGAAGGCCACACCGATCACGGGACGCGTGCCGTCGAGACCGTTCTCGGCCATCGCCGCCGCGACGTGCGCATGGTGGTGTTGTACGGGGACGACGGGCCGTCCCGCCGCGTGTTCGCGGGCCCAGCGGGTCGACCGGTAGGCGGGGTGGCGGTCGGCGGCGAGCAGTCCGGGCCGTACGCCCGTGACGGACTCCAGGTGCCCCTCGGCGGAGGCGACGGCGAGCTGGGTGGCGATGTCGTCCATGTCGCCGATGTGGGCGGAGAGCCAGGCCTGACGTCCGTCGCCGAGGCAGAAGGTGTTCTTCAGGTCCCCTCCGACGGCGAGGGCGGGGGCGACCTCGACGGACAGCGCGACCGGCAGCGGCGCATAGCCCCGGGAGCGGCGCAGCGTCAGCTGTTCGCCGTCGCAGACGCGGACGACGGAGTCGTCGCAGGGCACGTGGATGGGTCGGTCGTGCAGCAGCCAGGCGTCCGCCAGACCGGCGAGCCTGCTCAGTGCCTCCGCGTCGTCCGTGACGATGGGCTCGCCCGCGAGATTGCCGCTGGTCATCACCAGCAGCCGGGGCCCTTCCCGGTCCGCCGTGCCGAGGCCGAGGAGGAGATGGTGCACCGGGGTGTACGGGAGCATGAAGCCGAGGTCCGGGCTGCCCGGCGCCACCGCCCGCGCCGGTGCGGCCCCATCGCGCGGCCGGGCGTCGTCACGGCGGCGCAGCAGGACGACGGGCCGGACGCCGCCGGTGAGGAGTTCACGTTCGAGCGGGCCGAGGTGCACGAGGGGCTCGATGTCGGCGAGGTCCGCGGCCATCATCGCGAACGGTTTGTCACCCCGCGCCTTGCGGCGGCGCAGTTCGGCCACCGCGTCGGGGTTCGTCGCGTCGCAGGCCAGGTGGTAGCCGCCGAGGCCTTTGACCGCGAGGATCGCGCCGGAGGCGAGCATCCTGCGCGCGGCGGCGACCGGGTCGGCACCGGGATCGACCCCGTCGGAGTCGGCCCGGTCGGAGTCGGCCCGGTCGGAGTCGGGCGCCGGACCGGTGCCGACGGGGGCGGGGCCGCCGGGTGCCGTGACCAACCGCAGCCGGGGCCCGCAGCGGAGGCAGGCGACGGGCTGCGCGTGGAAGCGCCGGTCGGCCGGGTCCGCGTACTCCCGGGCGCAGTCCGGACACATCGGGAAGCCGGCCATGGTGGTGTGGACCCGGTCGTAGGGCAGTCCCGTGACGATCGTGAAGCGCGGGCCGCAGTTGGTGCACGTGATGAAGGGATGCAGGTACCGCCGGTCGGCCGGATCCGCGAGCTCCGCGAGGCAGTCGTCGCAGGTGGCGGTGTCCGGCGGGACGAGGGTGCGGACGGCGCCACCCTGGCGGGAGGGCACGATCGCGAATCCGCTGCCGCCGCTCGCGCTCACCTCGGCCGCCTCGACCGACTCCACCCGGGCCAGGGGCGGGGCATCGGGCGCGAGGCGGGCGCAGAAGGACGCGACGTCCGCGGGGTCTCCCTCCACCTCCGCGACGACGCCGTCCGCCGTGTTGGTGACGTGGCCGGACAGGCGCAGTCCGGTGGCGAGGGCGTAGACGAAGGGCCGGAAGCCCACGCCCTGCACGACACCACGGACGACCACACGGCTGCGCCGCGGGGCCATGGCGGGGGCGGGTCCGGGCCGCGCCGTGGTCATGCCTCGGCCCGGGCCATCGCCGGGGTGTGGACGCGGCTCCCCTCGGCCGTCGCGAGGGCCCGCTCCAGCAGCACGCCGGCTCCCTGGCCGTCACGCGCCGAGCTGAGGACGACCTCGACGCCGGGGTTGACCTGTTGCACGTTGGCGCGGAAGGCCGTCTCGTCGAACTCCGCGGCCTCGGCCATGTCGTGCTTGGTGACGATCACCAGCTGCGCGAGGCCGAACGCGGTGGGGTACTTGAGCGGCTTGTCCTCCCCCTCGGTGACCGAGGCGAGCACGACACGGAGGGACTCCCCCAGGTCGTAGCCGGCGGGGCAGACGAGGTTGCCGACGTTCTCGACGAACAGCAGCCGGACGGACTCGGGCAGCCAGTCGTGCAGGTGCCGGGCGACCATGTCCGCCTCCAGATGGCAGAGGCCGTCGGTGAGCACCTGCTTGACGGGAACGCCCGAGCGGGCCAGGCGGCGGGCGTCGTTCTCGGTGGCCAGATCGGCGGTGAGCGCGGCGGCGCTGACGCCCCGCTCGCCGGCGAGGCGCAGTTCGCGCTCCAGCAGGGCGGTCTTCCCGCTGCCGGGGCTGGAGAGCAGGTTGATCACGGTGGTGCCGCGGGCGCTCAGCTCGGTGCGCAGGACGTGTGCCGCGGCATCGTTCTTGGCGAGGACGGCGCGCTGGAGATCGACGGCTCGGCACATGCTCAGCTCTCCTCGGTGATCGGTCGGCGATGTCGTTCACGCGTCGTTTCGGGGCAGGCCCAGCGGACCTCCCGGATCTGGAGTTCACGGCCGGAGACCAGTTCGCCGGCCGCGGCGCCGCAGCCCGGACAGAGCAGCCGGGGCGGCATGCCGACCGCCCAGTCCTCGGCGCACGGCGCGCAGCGCGCGGTGCCCGGGACGGTACGGGTGATCAGCTCGGCGCCCTCGACGACGGTTCCGGCACAGGCGAGTTCGAAGCAGAAGGCGAGGGCGTCGGCGACGACGCCGGCCAGCTCGCCCACGTCCAGCTCGATGCTGCTGACGCCGACGGCCCCGCGGGACTTCGCCGCGGCCTCGACCTGGTCGACGACGGCGACCGCGAGGGACATCTCGTGCATCGGTCTCCGTCCTGGGCGCGGGGGTCTCGGGCGCCATTAGAGAGCGGGGGGCGACGGGGGCACGCCCGGCACGCCGGGACCGGACGGCGGTGTCGTCCGTTCGGTGCAGCCGGCCGCACCACCGGACCCGCGGCTGCGTCACATCCTGCTGATGCGCAGATAGCGCCGGACGTCGGGGAGGACTGCGACGACGACGGCCACGACGGCCAGGGCGGCGGTGGCGGCGACTGCGACGCCGAGGACGTTCCTGTGCATGGTGCTCTCCGTTTCGGTCTTCATACGACGGCTTCCTGTCGGACCAGTTCGGTCACCATGCGCACCGCCTCGGGGACGGCCGCGGAGACCTGTGGGCTGAGCCCGATGCCCTCGTCGAGGCAGGCCGGTTCGCAGCCGACGACGAGGATCCGCCGTGGCGGCGCGGCCCCGGTTCCCGCGCAGAGGGTGTCGAGCAGGGCGAGGACGGCGTCGGGCGTCATCCGGTGGCCGTCGAGCGGCGCGGGCTCCGTCTCGCGGGCGCGGTCGTCGGCCGCCGAGGCGTCGATCAGATAGAGCGTCCCCGGTTCACCGCCGCGGGCGGTGACGTCGACGAGGACGAGGGTGTCCCAGCCGTCGAGGAGTTCGTAGGCGAGGTGGACGCCCCGGACCCCGACGTCGGCCAGCTCGACGCAGGCGGGTAGTTCCTCGCGGGTGAGCCGCCGCAGGGTCTCCACGCCGAAGCCGTCGTCGCCGAGGAAGATGTTGCCCACCCCGGCCACGAGGGTGCGGGCCGTGCCGGGCGCCCGGGCCTCGGGCGCGGGGCCGTTCACACGTCCTCCAGGGCTTCGACCTCGTCGGGCTGGAAGTAGAGGAACCGGCCCTGTTCGCGGCGGATGTCGGCGCCCGGGTCGTCCTCCACGGTCACCGCGATGTGGACTCCGCCGTCGACGTCGTGGAGGACCGCCTCGACCAGCGCGCCGCGCCCGTCGAGGAACAGGTCCTGGGCGTCCGTGCGGCGCAGCCGGGGGCGCAGGACGACCCTGCTGCCCGCGCGGACCGCGCGTCCGTCCACGAGGACGTGGTCACTGCCCGGGTCGACACCGGTGTCGCCGCCCGGGTCCCACCAGGGCGTCTCCGGTTCGAGGATGTTTCCGGCCGGCTTCGGGGGCCCGGTGACGCTCTGGAGGCTCCGTACCGCTCCGTGCAGACGCTCCAGGACTTCGGGGGGCATGGTGTCCGCCAGCTCGATCACGGCCGCGGCGCGGGCGTCGGTCCCTCTGGCCTCGCGCTTCTCCTCGTCGGTGAGGGCCGCCGTGCGCAGGGCGAGGATCTCGTCGATCTCGGTCGCGTCGTAGAGGGCGCCGGGGCTCTCGGGCGCGATGGCCGGGTGGTCCTCCAGGATGATCGGCGAGGAGAGCATCAGGTCGTCGCGGCCGGGTTCGCCGGCCAGGACGGGCCAGGTGTGCAGGTTGCGGCAGGCGGCGACGGCGCCCCTGGCCCATTCCGGCGGGTCGGTCATCGACAGGAACGAGCCGCCGTCGATACGGAGCAGCGTGTGGGTGGCGACGAGGGAGTACGGCAGCGCCGCGTGCCGGTCGGCGTCCCGCTCGGCGGTCCAGTCGCTGGTGTTCTCCACCGTGACCGAGAGACGCTCGACGCGGTACGGGCCGTCGAGTTCGGCCGTCGAGATCCGCAGGGTGCCGCTGATCCCCTCGCGCCTGCGTACGAGTCGGCCGAGGACGCGTCCGTCGGCGTCGGTGACCTCCTCCGTCTCCTCGGCGGCGGGGCGGGAGAAGGGCAGGGCGGTGCCGTCGCCCCGCAGTTCGGCGACGGGGACGACGAGGGCGACGCGCTCCTCGACGCCTTCGTCCCAGGCCACCAGGACCCGGTCGGCCAGCCGGAGTTCACCGGTCGGCGCGTAGGTCCCGTCCTCGCGCAGTTCCTCGACGGTACGCCGCTGGGCTCGCAGGAAACGGACCTCCACGGCGAGTTCGGCGCCGGCCCTGGGCTCCATGAGGCACTCGGTGAGCTGGAAGTCGTGCTCTTCGGCTGCGGCGCTCCAGGACGGCGGCACCAGGACCCCGAACTGCCACCGGAGCCGGTTCTTCGCGGCGGACGCACGGTACGGGTAGAGGACGTACCCCTCGAAGAGGACGGCGTCGGCGACGTGCCGGGCGACGGCGAAACGCGCCTCGGTGCCGGGGGTGAAGGCGACGGTGGTCATCATGTCCTCTCCCCCGCCGCTTCGAGCAGGGACTCGACGGTGGCCTCCCAGGACGGAAGGGCCCGGCGCGAGCGGTAGGCGAGCAGGGCGTCCATCGCGTCGCCCGGCAGCCGGATCCATCCGCAGCCGGGAAAGTGCTGGTCGATCATCTCGCGCCACACCTTCACGGGCATGCGGTGGGAGACCTCCTTGTCCCAGGGAACGGGCTCTACGTGGAAGCCGCCGGCGCCGGTGAAGGCGGTGCCGGAGAAGAGCAGGAGCAACGGGACGTCGCCGTCGGAGAGCGCCCGGAAATAGCGGGACGCCGCGATGTCGGTGTCATAGGTGCACGGCACGACGAGGTCGGTCTCGATCTCGCCGGTGAAGCCGGGCACCATGACGGAGGCCTGGGCGAACTGGACCGGATTGAGGCTGCTGCCCCACCGGGAGCGTTCGCCGAAGAGATCGCCCAGAGCCGCGGCCTCGTGGTCGTCGTAACCGCGCCGGGCGGGTTCGACACGGATCTGGCAGCGCAGGGCCATGGCGTGGACCGGGGTGCCGCCGCTGGCGGTGATCCGCAGCCGGAACACGAGCGTGGGTCCGGCCGCGTAGGCGTCGGCGCGGACATCGGTGCAGCTGAAGGAGAACTCGGTCACGGTCGGCTCCCCTGCGGCTCGCGGGCCAGGGCGCGGACGTGGGTGAAGAGGTCGTCGAGGGCCGCCCGCGCCTCCGCGCCCCCGTCGAAGCCCTGCCAGTGCAGTCGCATGCGGCCCACCAGTTCGTAGCAGAGGTCGATCGGCACGAGGAAGCACTCGGTGCGGCCCTCGTGGCGGCGCAGCAGCAGGGCCTCGACATCGGGTTCGAGGTGGGCGGCGAGCCGAGTGGCGTCGAGGACGGACCGCCAGGCCTCGTCGTCCGGTTCGCTCTCGGTGGCGCCGGCGGGGCTCGGGTAGAGCACCACCGGCCGGTCGAGGGCGGAGTTGCGGAAGAAGAACGCGACCGAGACCGGGATCCGCAACGACTCCCAGGCCCGGTCGTCGATCCGGTGGCCCGGGTCGCTCAGGTAGCGGCCGGGGACCGCCCGGAACCGCCCCGGGGAGGCGGCGGAGCGGTCCATGAGCTGCGCGCACGGGCCGCAGGCGCAGACCAGGGCCCGCTTGTCCGTGTCGACGAGATGCGGGTGACGCTCCTCGGCCGCCAGCGGGGCGCCGCACAGTTCGCAGCGCTCCTCGCGGGGCGGGCGGGGTGTGGTGAACCGGCGCAGGCCGGTGGGCGGCGGGCGCCGCACGGCGCTGTTCGGCGGCCCGTTCACAGGGCGGCCGATGAGCGGCCGTCCGCGCCCGCGGGCGACGGACGGGTGCCGATCTGGAGCAGCGCCGGTTCACGCGGGGCGCGGCTCTCCAGCTCCACGCCGGTCACCTCGGGGGCGAAGCAGGCGAGGGCGTCCGCGGCCGCCTGCCGGACGGACTCCTGAGTGCCGGAACAGCCGCAGCCGGTCGAGGCGGTGGCCCGCAGCCGCAGCACGCCCGTCGCCGGGTCGAATCCGGCGTTCTCGACGGGCTGCGGCAGGGCGGACAGGGCGCGGTCGATACGGGTCGGCGCGTCCTCGGGGTGCAGTCCGTGCAGGTTGAGGAGGCTCGCGACGAGTTCGTCCGCGAGCAGCGGGTCCAGCGGGTCGGCGGGCGGGCGGGCGGCGGGGCGCCCCAGGAGTTCGACGACGCGGGCGATGCCGCTGCCGTAGAACTCCATGAGGACGCGTACGACTTCCTCCGCGGCCGCGGAGGCCTCGGCGTCGCCGTTCTCGGCCAGCCGGTCCAGGACCTCCTCGACCCGCCGACCCGCCTGTTCGGCGGTGGTCGCGCTCATCCGGCCAGACCGCTCAGGCCGGTGGGCACGTGCATCTGCTTCACGGTCCTGCCGTCGCCCGTGTACATGTGGACGCCGCAGGGCAGGCAGGGGTCGAAGCTGCGCACGGCGCGCATGATGTCGATGCCCTTGAAGTTCTCGGGCGTGTTCTCCTCGAAGATCGGGGTGTTCTGCACCGCGTCCTCGTACGGGCCGGGGGTTCCGAACGTGTCCCGCGTGGAGGCGTTCCACGGCGTCGGCGGATAGGGGTGGTAGTTGGCGATCTTGCCGTCCCTGATGACCATGTGGTGCGAGAGGACACCTCGTACGGCCTCGGTGAAGCCGACGCCGATGGACTCGTCCGGCACTTCGAACTTCTCCCACGTCTGCGTGCGTCCGGCGCGAACCTCCTCCAGGCCCTTCTCGGCGCAGTGCAGGGCGACGGCGGCCGCGTACGCCTGGAAGTAGGTCCGGGCGCGGTTGCGCTCCAGGGCGTTGCTCCACTTCGGGATCTTCCACTCGAAGGTGGTCTCCGGCTTGGTCATCGTCCGGGGGAGGTTGATGACGACGCTGTGCCCGGTGGCCTTGATGTAGCCGATGTCGACGAGGCCGGAGAGCGCGGTGGACCACAGGCGCGCGAGGGGGCCGCCGCCGGTGTCCAGTGCCAAGTGGTCCTTGCCGTCGAACCAGCGCGGGGACATGACCCAGCTGTACTTGTCGTCGAAGTTCCGCTTCTGCGGGGCCGGGATGGTGTGCTGGTTCCACGGGTGGCGGGGGTCGACCGGGTTGCCCAGCGGATCGTGGGTGACGAACTGCTCCTGGCCCTGCCAGTCCTCGTAGTACGAGCTGCCGAGCAGGATGCGGATGCCGAGGTTGATCTCGGTGAGGTCGTTGGTCACCAGCTTGCCGTCGACGACGACACCGGGGGTGACGAACATCCGCCGGCCCCAGTCGGTCATGTTGGCGTAGGTGAAGTCGCAGTGCTCGGGGTCGTTGAGCGCGCCCCAGCAGCCGAGCAGCACACGGCGGCGGCCGACCTCCTCGTAGCCGGGCAGCGCCTCGTAGAAGAAGTCGAAGAGGTCGTCGTGGAGCGGGACGACCCGCTTCATGAACTCCACGTAGCGCATGAGGCGGCTCATGTAGTCGGTGAACAGCTGCACGGACGCGACCGTGCCGACACCACCGGGGTAGAGGGTGGAGGGGTGGACGTGCCTCCCCTCCATGAGACAGAACATCTCCCGGGTGTAGCGGCTGACCTGGAGCGCCTCTCGGTAGAACTCGCCTTCGAGGGGGTTGAGGGAGCGCATGATGTCCGCGATCGTGCGGTAGCCGTGCTCGGCGGCGTGCGGCGCCTCGGTGCGCTCGGCCAGCTCCAGGACGCCGGGGTTGGTCTCGCGGACCATCTTCTCGCAGTAGTCGACCCCGACCAGGTTCTCCTGGAAGATGTTGTGGTCGAACATGTACTCAGCGGACTCGCCGAGGTTGATGATCCACTCACCGAGGTGCGGGGGCTTCACGCCGTACGCCATGTTCTGCGCGTACACCGAGCAGGTCGCGTGGTTGTCACCACAGATGCCGCAGATGCGGCTGGTGATGAAGTGCGCGTCGCGGGGGTCCTTGCCCCGCATGAAGACGCTGTATCCGCGGAATACGGAGGAAGTGCTGTAGCACTCCGCGACGCGCTTCTGCTTGAAATCGATCTTCGTGTGGATGCCGAGACTGCCCACGATCCGGGTGATGGGGTCCCAGGCCATCTCCACAAGGCCGGAGCCGTCACCCGTCGTCTTCGCCGGAGATGCCATGGTCGCTGTGGTGCCCTTCGTCAACTCTTCGACTTCTCGAACAGTGGGGGGGTTGGGGGGGCCTGCGGGGGTGGCGCGAAGGCGTCACGGTCACCAGGGCGGCCGGTAGCCGGTGGTGATGCGATCGCCGGTGTGCCGCCACTTCGGCTCCTTGTCCACGGTCCTGGCCGTGATGGAACGCAGACGGCGGATGACGGAGCCGTACACACCGCTGGCGGTGCTGGAGACCTTGCCGCCGGGAGGCTCGTCCATGAACGGCATGAACTTGTCCGGGAATCCGGGCATCGTGCACGCGATGCAGATGCCGCCGACGTTCGGGCAGCCTCCGATGCCGTTCATCCAGCCGCGCTTGGGGACGTTGCACTTGACGACGGGGCCCCAGCAACCGAGCTTGACCAGGCACTTGGGCGAGTCGTACGTCGAGGCGAACTGGCCCTGTTCGTAGTAGCCGGCCCGGTCGCAGCCCTCGTGCACGGTCGCCCCGAACAGCCAGGTCGGACGGAGCTTGTCGTCCAGCGGAATCATGGGCGCGGAACCGGCCGCCTGATAGAGCAGGTAGGTCAGCGTCTCCGCGAAGTTGTCCGGCTGGATGGGGCAGCCGGGCACGCACACGATGGGGATGCCGGCATGCGACTTCCAGTCCCAGCCGAGATAGTCCGGGAGGCCCATCGCGCCGGTCGGGTTCCCCGCCATGGCGTGGATGCCGCCGTACGTGGCGCAGGTGCCGATCGCGACCACCGCGAGGGCCTTGGGTGCCAGCCGGTCGATCCACTCGCTGGTGGTGATGGGCTGACCGGTCTTCGGGTCGTCGCCGAAGCCGCTCCAGTAGCCCTCCTGCTTGATGGCCTCGTTCGGGATCGATCCCTCGACGACCAGCACGAACGGGTCGATCTCGCCCCGCTCCCCCTTGAAGAACCACTCGATGAAGGTGTCGGCGCCGCCCACCGGACCGCACTCGAAGTCGATCAGCGGCCAGTGGACCGCGATCCTGGGCAGCCCTGGCAGCCCCGCGAGGGCGATCTCCTCGATGCTCGGCTGCATGGCGGCGGTCAGGGCCACCGAGTCGCCGTCGCAGCTCAGACCCGCGTTGATCCAGAGAATGTGGATCGGCTTCTCTTCGCTGCCGGGTGCGGCACCCTGGTCCTCGACCGGGGCCGGCTCTACTGCGCTCATGGGTCGCCTCCTGAGGAGGGAGTGGGGCGAAGGCCTCGTCTCGGGCCTAGGTCTTGCTCAACAGTCGGCCGATCCGGCCGCGCCCGCACCCGGGCCGTTCGGGAGCGGCGCTCGGGGGGCCTCCTTCCGGACGAAGGCACAGCGCCGTGCGTGGTAGCTCGCGGCGGGATCGTCGAAGATCGACCGCATCCGGGAGAGCTCCTGCTCGCGGTGGGCCGCAAGGGGAGCGACGGCCTCCCTGCGCTCGTGCTCCGCCTTCTTCGCCGCGATCCGCGGCTGGAGACCCCCACGGGATGCCAGGTCGAGGGCCGATCGGGTGATCTCGGCGGCGAACTCCCCGGGGCCGCAGTCGACGACCCGGTCGACCAGGCCCATGTCGAGCGCTGCCGCCGCGGACACCGGCCGGGCCTCTTCGGTGAGGCGCGCGGCCAGGGCCTCGCCCACCTTCCCCGGCAGGGTGCGGGTCCAGTACTCCGATCCGTACAGACCCATGCGCCGGTAGTGCGGATTGAGCACCGCCCCCGAGCGGCACCAGACCTCGTCGGCGGCGAGGGCCAGCATCACCCCGCCGGCGGCGGCGTTGCCGCCGATCGCGCTCACGACGAGCCGGTCGGTCGTGGTGAGAACCGCCTCGACCAGGTCGTTCATCGCGTTGATGTTGGCCCAGGACTCGGCGGCGGGGTCGGCGGCGGCCTCGATGACGTTCAGGTGGATGCCGTTGGAGAAGAAGTCGCGCTGCCCGCCGAGCACCAGGACGGAGGTGGGACGCCCGCGGGCGGTCTCGTACGCGTCCAGCAGGCGGCGGCACTGGTCGGTGCTCATCGCCCCGCCGGGGAACGCGAAGGACAGAACACCGACCGGTCCCTGCTCGCGGTACCGGATGTCGGACCAGGTCCGCCGGCCTGCCGCCGGGTCGGCGGGTGCCGGCAGTTCGGGGAGCTCCGGCAGCCGCCCCGCGAGGGCCAGGGCGGCGGGGAGCTTGCAGGCACGCGGCGTGCCGGGGCCGGTGCGGGCACGGAGCTCGGGGATCCACACAGCGCCGTCCACGGTGGCGCGGCAGACCGCGCCCGCCCGGGTGGCCAGCAGTGCGCCGGGCCGCCCGCGCAGACCGTCCTCCGCGTGGCCGCCGTGCAGGAACCACTCGGCGCCGAGCAGCCGGTCCGGTACACCGGGCTGCGAGTCGGCGGCCCGCAGGGTTCGCAGGACGGTCTCGGTGGTGTCCTCGCCCCACGAGATCCGACGGTCCTCCTGGCGGAGAGCGGGACGGGCGCGGACCTCGCCGGTCTGCGGACGCGGTGTCGCCCCTGCGGCGACCCTCTCGACGGCGAGGAGCACGGCGGCCACGGCGGCGTCGGACAGCTCGTTACGGTACAGATCGCTCTTGCCGACCTCCGGAACGCGGAAGGTCACGGACGCCCAGACGTCGCCCGCGTCCATCTCGTCGTCGGCCTGGAGGACGGTGACGCCCCACTCCTCGGCCCCGTCGTGGATCGCGTGGTCCAGTGAGGACGGGCCGCGGTCGCCCACGGGCCCGGGGTGCACGATCAGACAACGGTGCACCGTCCACACATCGCGGGGCACGACGGCCTTCAGCATGGGGGCCACGACCAGCTCGGGCGCGTGACGCGCCACGGCCTCGCGCACGGCGGCCCCGTCGGGGGTGACCTCCACGGGAACGGTGTGCCCGCGGTCACGCAGCTCGACCAGGACGCGCTGGGTGAGGCTGTTGAAGCTGCTGGCGACGAGCAGGATGCGCATGGGCGGCCTTTCCGGGTTGCGGTGGACGGCGCGCCCGGGAGCCGCGGTCCGCCAACCGCCTGCGATCATCGGGCAGCGCGAGGCGGGCACCAGGGTGGCGGAGCCCACACCTCACCCGTTCGAGGTGTGCGTCCGACCGATTGGCGGGCTGATCCCCGCGGTGCGTGACCGAGGAGACGAGCCCTGGGTCCCGTGGGAAGATCAGAGTCCTACAGGGATGCGGATGCCTGCCCCCTCACACGGACAGGCAGGTCGGCGCCACCGTTCACAGCGACACCACGAGAGGTGAGAAGCGAGGTCACTCGCCGGAGAAGGGCATGCACGACACCGGCCGAAGGGGCCGGACACAGCGCCCCAGCAGCACGAGGGACGTCTCGGCGTTCACCGGCGTGAACCCTGACGACGACTCCTCCGGCCCCTGACCGGGCTGACGCGGCACAGCCACCGCTCCGTACGGGCGTCCCTCCGTCGCCGCTTCGGCCGTTCCCGTGGTGGGAGCAGACGAGCAGCACGACGACGGCCGCGACGGCAGAGGGGGAAGGGGCCGACGCGGACCGGCTCGGCGGCGCGGCGCCCGGCGAGTTCGGGCGGGGCTGAAACCCGTTCTTCCGATCACCGGGCGGCCCGCGACGTTCCCATACCCGGACCACCGGCGGCGCCTCACCCACATGCCGGACTAGAGCCAAACCAGTGCCGAGGACGCGGCTGCGGATACGAACAGCGCCCTACAGGCGCCCCCGGGGAAGACCGTGCACCAGCCCAGACGCCCGCGCGGGAACCCCACGCTCTGGCTCCTGGTGTGCCTCCGGGCCCGAGGCTGCGGTGTCGTCGCCCCAGGGTCTCGTCGCTGCGCGGGCCGCCATCGATGCCATCGATGCCGTCGATGCCGTCGATGCCGTCGATGAGCCGCTACTCCCTGCCGGATAGCCTCGGATCGTTCATGACGGACTCCCCTCGGGTCGGCACGCCCTTCTCCTCGACCAGTACCCCGTCGGCGCCGCCGTAGCGGTGCCAGGCTGGCACCTGGGAAACGGCCCGCAGGGTCATGCCCAGGCGGTGCGCAGGTGGTCGTGATGGGCGGCGAGCCAGGTGGCGAAGTCCTGCAAGGCGGGGTTGAGGTCGCGTACGGCGTCGAGGTCGCGGGCGGCGACGAAGCGGTGCTCGCAGTCGGCGTAGTACTGGAACATGTTTCCCGTCTCGTCGGCGCCGGGGAATCCCTGGGCGCGCCACTCGTCCGGGCTGAGGGGGTGATAGCGCACCGGTTCGCCGAGCGTCTTGGTGAGCGCGGCGGCCATGTCGGCGATCCTGAGGTGCTCGCCGGCGATGCTGACCGTGGCGGAGATGAGGTCCGTGCCTCGGCGGAAGATCGCCTGGGCGGTCTTGCCGATGTCGTCCGCGGCGATTCCGGAAAGCCTGCTCTCGCCCATCGGATACGTCAGCCGGAAGGCGCCGTCGGCGCCGCGTTGCGGGGCGAAGGCGCCGAGCAGGTTCTCCCAGTAGAAGGTGGGCCGCAGGAACGTCGTGGGGACGCCTTCGTCGGTGAAGTAGTGGTCCGCCTCGGCCTTGCCGTCGAAATGCGGCACCTTGTAGCGCTCCTGAAGCGTCGGCATCCGCTCGTCGTCGAGGTGGACGCACTCCCTGGTGTCCTCCAGCGTGGACCAGATCGCGTGCTGGACACCCGCGCGCGAGGCGGCCCTGGCCAGTGACCGGGCCTGGGTCTTCTCCCGCTCGGCGGACATGTGCTCCCAGAAGTTCGTCACAAGGAACGCGCCGTACGCGTGCTCGAATGCTGGGGCGAGGCTCGCCTCGTCGTCCATGTCGGCCCGGACGACCTCGGCACCCAGTCGCATCAGCTCCTGGGCGGGCTCCGCGTCCGGGTTCCGGGTGACAGCGCGTACCGTGAATTCGGCGTCGCCACCCCGTTCCTCGAGAACGGCTCGCGCCAGACCGCCGCCCTGTCGGCCGGTCGCGCCGAATACCGTGATGATCTTCTTGTCCGTCATGACGTGATTCGCCTCGCAGGTGGTTGCACGTGGAGCGGCACCCGGGCACGGTCGGCGGCGGTCCGGGGACCTTCTGCCTACGCCTTGATCTGCTTGTCCCTCCGATCTCGATCTTGCGCCGCTTCGATGCCGCCGGTGACACAGCTGATGAACAACTCGTTGCCCCCGATCTCGATGTCCACGTTCTCCGCAGGCCCGCCGCCTCTCCTCTTCCTCCTGCTCGCGTGAGTCGGCGCCGACGAGCATCTCGGGATCGTCGACCCCGATGACGCGCAGCAGCGACCGAGATCCCAGTCGTCGTAGGTGATGCCCGGGATCCTGCCGCGCACGGTGCCGCGCCGTCCGCCGTCGGGGACCGCTGGTGCACGACACCCATACCCCTGCGGTTCCCCCGAGTAGGCGGACCATGCCTGGTCGACTACCTCGGGTGGACCGGCGGGAGCCTCAGGGCCGAGGGGACACTAGGGAAGGAGCCCCATCTGGACGAACATCCAGCTGTTCCGCAGAACTCCCGAGCGGCTCATTCGGACGCGCCGGCCCCGGTCACCAGGTCGATCAGCCCCGGCAGCCCTGCCTCGTCCAGAGCACGACGCTGGCGCTCGGCGGGCGTGCCGAGTTGCAGGAGCCGGTGGATGAGGCCGCTCCCTCCCTGAAGATCACCCGCGTCCTCCAGGGCGGGTGTGATGTGTCGCAGGAGGGCGCGCAGCACGTCTCCGCTGCTGTGCGGGCAGCCGAGGGGATCCAGCAGGATCCCGTTCAGACCGTGCCGGGCCGCGTGCCAGTTCGCGGCCTGCGCCAACTCCGGCGCCACCACCGACAGGGATACGCCCGCCTCCTCCTCCGCGACCGCCGTGGCCACCAGCCCCCGGACGATACCGGCGAACATGACGGCGTCGTCGGCCCGTAGTTGGACGTCGAGGCAGCGCACCTCGACAGTGGGGTAGCGCTCGGACAGCCGAGCCTGCCAGTAGACCTGCCCCCGGTCGGCGATCACTCCCGACGCCACCAACCGCTCAAGACGCTCTTCGTAGCCGCAGGCCCCGTCGAAGTGCGGCGGAGGGCCGCTGACGGGCCAACGGCCGAACAGGATGGTGCGCCAACTCGCGTACCCGGTGTCCCGACCGTCCCACAGGGGCGAGTTCGCGGACATCGCCAGCAGGGTGGGCAGCCACCCCCGGATCCGGTTCAGCACCGCCACACCCGTCTCCGGATCGGGAACCCCTACGTGCACGTGCATGGCGCAGATCAGCTGCTCGTCGACCAGCTGGCGAGCCTCGCCCTCCATCCTCAGGTAGCGCGGTGTGGGGGTCACGGGTACGGGCAGGCCGCCGCGCAACGGCGCCGCCCCCGTGGCGGCGACCCGGCAGCCGTTCGTCTCGGCGGCAGAGGCGACCGCGTGGCGCAGCCGCAGCAGGTGGCCCTCCACTTCGCCGAGGCTCGAGCACACGGGCGTGGCCACCTCGATCTGGGCCTGCAACAGCTCGTCCTGGATCTCGACCCCCTCCGCGAAGGGGCCGAGCCCTGCCACGCGGCGCACCTTCTGCGCCACTGGGGCCGGGACGGCCGTCGCCGGGTCCACCAGCAGATACTCCTCTTCCACGCCCACGGTCATCACAGGCTGCGCCTACCCAGGCACCTCATGATCACCCTCCCTCGATTTCCACCCAGGCGACCCGACCGGCCCGAACCCACCGCAGGCCGGGTGAACGGCCGCCGACGTCGCACATGAACGATCATGATGCCGCCGCCAGCCACCCCGGCGAGGGTTTCCGGGGCGTTGGGCTGGCCACCCCGGTCCATCTCAGAGTTGGCGCATGGCTCCTCTTTCCACCAACCCGCGCTCGTTGAAAGCCGACGAGCGCGCAGTGCTCTCGTGCCCGTGGACGCGCCCGTTTATGACGCGTCCGGTTCGGGCGGGCCTTTTCGGGCGCAGGGTGCACACCCTCTCGCGTGCCGTCCTCGGAGAGTGTCTGAAGCGATGCAGACCATCGATCCGGCAGGCACGAGGGTTGTCTCCGAGGTTGGCCTCGGACACCGACATAGACACGTGCGGGTGACACTGTCTGATTACGCCGTTCGACATTCGGCACAACCCCAAACTGGGCGGTGGGCCCGTACACCATCCCGCCAGGTGGCCGCCGATCAGCCCAGCCTTCGAATCGCCTCCGAAAAAATGACTACGTATGCCCATACTCTCGTTCTGCATCTTCCGGGATGGCTCTGCTTTCCAGATCGTCAGGTCATTCCGCCATTCCGGCATTCGATTACCTTTGCGAGCGGATCTCGAAGTGATTCCGCTTCTCATCCCTGGAGAAACATATGCGCGTTGCCGTAACCGGTGGCGGGGGTTTCCTTGGGTCACACCTGTGCGAGGCGCTTCTACGGCGCGGCGACTCCGTGGTGTGCCTCGATAATTTCTCGACGGGCGACCCCGAGAACATCGCCCCTCTCCTGGCCCACCCGGCCTTCGAGTTCCAGCACGCCGACGTGAGCGTGTCCCTGAAGGTCGTCGGCCACGTCGACGCCGTCGCCCACCTGGCCTCTCCGGCCTCCCCTACCGACTATCTGCGCCACCCGCTGGAGACGCTCGCGGTCGGGAGCCGCGGCACCGAGAACGCCCTTCGCCTGGCCCTGCGTCACCACGCGCGCTTCATCCTCGCGTCGACGAGCGAGATCTACGGCGATCCGCTGGTGCACCCGCAGGAGGAGACGTACTGGGGCAACGTCAACTCGATCGGCCCGCGCAGCGTCTACGACGAGGCGAAACGATACGCCGAGGCGGTCTCCGCCGCGTACCGCCGCACGCACGGAGTCGACGTCGGCATCGCCCGGATCTTCAACACGTACGGCCCCCGCATGCGCCCGCACGACGGTCGTGTGGTGTCCAGCTTCATCACCCAGGCCCTGACCGGCGAACCGCTCACCATCTACGGCGACGGCGGGCAGACCCGCAGTTTCTGCTACGTCGCCGACCTGGTCCGCGGCCTGCTCGCGCTCCTCGACTCCTCCGAACTGGGACCCTTCAACCTCGGGAACCCCGTCGAGCGCACGGTCTCCGAACTCGCGGGCATCGTACTGGAGATGACCGGCTCGGCATCCGAGGTGAAGCACCACCCGCTGCCGGTCGACGACCCGGTCCGCCGCCGCCCGGTCATCACCCGCGCCCGCGAGGTACTGGGCTGGGAGCCGGAGATCGACATCACCGAGGGCCTGCGCCGCACCGTCGCGTACTTCGCCGCCCACGCGGATCGCCTCGCCGCCTCGGCCGCGTCGATCCGCGGCGGACAGGACGAGACGGTCCCGCTGACCGAGGCGACGCCGGCGTCCCTCACGCCCCAGACGATCCCCGGTCCGGCCGGCGCCGCCACCGGCGTCGCCTCCGTCGCGCCCGGGGCCACCGTCGCGGGTGGCTGATCCACACGCCGCGGCGGGCCCCGCGCCGGTCCCGCTGCGGCCCCGAGTCCGTCGGGCCTCCTCCCCCGGGCCTCTCACCCTGTCGCACCGCCTGGAGAACCTGCTGCCATGACGTCGTTGGAGCAAGGTCCCGCCCACGGGACCGGCACTGCCCAGGAATCCCCTCTCTCCTCACCGGCCCCCGGCTCACCGGCGGAGTGGGAGGCACTGGGCGCGGAGATCCACGCGCTCTCGAACGGCTCGGTGGCCTCCATCGGCCCGGACGGCCCCGTTCTCGCGCGCCCGGCACACGGATTCACCACCAGCCCGTCCAGCTTCGTCCTGGCGTTCTCGCGCTCCGACCGCTTCCTGGTCGCGCTGCTGTCCCTCGGCTGGGTGGCCTGCCTGGTCTGGTTCTGGGTCTGGTGGCTCGAACCGTCCCACCGCCTCGGCTGGACCGGGTTGGTGGTCAACAGCGCCCTGCTGCTCTACCTGGCCTATCTGCCGGTGCACTTCCTCGTCGCCCTGATCCGGATGCGGCGCTTCAACCCGGCCATCGAGGTGCCGGGGCTGCGCACCGCGTTCGTCGTGACCCGTGCCCCGTCCGAGCACTGGGACATCGCCCGCACCACCTTGGAGGCGATGCTCGACCAGGACTTCCCCTACGCCTACGACGTATGGCTGTGCGACGAGGACCCCACCGAGGAGATCATCGACTGGTGCCGGACTCATGGCGTCGGCGTCTCCTGCCGGCGCGGCCGCGCCGACTACCACCGGCTCGACTGGCCGCG
Organism: Streptomyces sp. NPDC001728; assembly: GCF_040297565.1. Taxonomy (NCBI): domain Bacteria; kingdom Bacillati; phylum Actinomycetota; class Actinomycetes; order Kitasatosporales; family Streptomycetaceae; genus Streptomyces; species Streptomyces sp. NPDC001728. Next base: position 3,891 of record NZ_JBEOZK010000032.1, on the reverse strand, counting down.
GCGCACCCGGTGCAAGGAGGGCAACCTCGCCTACTTCTACGACCACTGGGGCTACGAGCACTACGACGTCGTCGCCCAGCTCGACTGCGACCACGTGCCGCACCCGCGCTACCTCGCCGAGGTCGTCCGGCCCTTCGCCGACCCGGCCATCGGCTACGTCGCCGCCCCGAGCATCTGCGACGCCAACGCGGACCAGTCCTGGGCGGCCCGCGGCCGCCTGCAGCGCGAGGCACTCTTCCACGGCCCCGTGCAGCTCGGCTACTCCGCCGGACTCGCTCCGCTGTGCATCGGCTCCCACTACGCCGTCCGCACCGCGGCGCTGCGGGACATCGGCGGCCTCGGCCCGGAACTCGCCGAGGACTTCTCGACGTCGTTCCTGCTCAATTCGGCTGGCTGGCAAGGCGCGTTCGCGATCGACGCCGAAGCCCACGGGGACGGTCCGATCACCTTCGGTGCGATGATCACCCAGGAGTTCCAGTGGTCGCGCAGCCTGGCCGTGATGTTCTTCGGGATGCTGCCGCGTCACCTGAGCCGGATGCCCGGAAAGCTGCGGCTCCGCTTCTCCTGCGCGCTGCTGTACTACCCGCTGCTCGCCCTGACCACGGTGATCGGCATCATGCTGCCGCCGGTCGCGGCGGTCACCGGAGTTCCGTGGATCAACGTCAACTACTTCGAGTTTCTGGCCCGCTTCTGGACGATGTCCGTCTGGCTGATGCTGCTCACGCTGCTGTGCCGTCGGCGCGGCCTGCTGCGCCCGAAGGACTCGCCCGTGGTCAGCTGGGAGATCTGGCTGTTCGGCCTGGCCCGCTGGCCGTACGTGGCCTGGGGCGTAGGGGCGGCCCTGATGCAGAAGCTGCGGCCCCGTCCGATCACCTTCAAGGTCACGCCGAAGGAACGCAATGGCCTCGAACGGCTGCCGCTGCGTGCCGTGGCGCCCTACCTGCTGATCACCGTGTTCCTGTCCGGCACCGCCCTCGTCGGCCAGTTCACCGGTCCCGCGTTCGGCTACGTGTTCCTCTGCATCCTCGGCGCCCTCTCGTACGCCGCGGTGACCCTCGCGGTCTGCGCCCTGCACATCGGGGAGACGGCGCGCGCCGCCGGCGTCCGGCGGCACCGGGCCCTGCGCACCGCCGCATGCCCTCTCACCGCGGGGCTCCTGGCCCTGATCCCGCTGGCGCTCGCCGTCGGCGTCTTCCCCACCTACCTCACCGGCTTCTACACCTGGTGACGGCCTCTGCGACCGATCGAGAAATGAGGTTCCCGTGCCCCAGACCGTCCTGGTCACCGGCGGCGCCGGATTCATCGGCAGCCACACCTGCGTCGAGCTCCTCCGCGCCGGCCACGAGGTCGTCGTGCTCGACGACCACTCCAACAGCTCGCCCGAGGTCCTCGAACGGATCGCGAAGATCGCGGGCCGCCCCATCGCGGCGGCCCACGTCGCGGACGTACGCGACCGGAGGGCCCTCGACAGCGTCTTCACGAGCCACCCGATCGACGCGGTGATCCACTTCGCCGCGAAGAAGGCGGTCGGCGAATCCGTGCGGATCCCGCTCGCGTACTACGACGTCAACGTCGGCGGCACGACGGCCCTGGTCTCGGCCATGCACGAGCACGGCGTGCACCGGTTGGTGTTCTCGTCCTCCTGCTCGATCTACGGCGACGTCACGACCGTCCCGCTGACCGAGGAGTCGCCGGCGGCGCCGACCAACCCGTACGCCACCACCAAGTGGACCTGCGAGCAGATCCTCGCGGACGTCTGCCGGCATGTGCCCGAGCTCCGGGTACTCGCCCTGCGGTACTTCAACCCGGCCGGCGCCCACCCCACCGGACTCCTCGGCGAGGACCCGAGCGGGGTGCCGAACAACATCATGCCGTTCCTCACCCAGATCGCCGTGGGCCGCCGCGACGAACTCAGCGTCTTCGGCGACGACTTCCCCACCCCCGACGGCACCGGGATCCGCGACTACGTCCACGTCGTGGACGTCGCCGAAGGGCACCGCACCGCCCTGGACCACATCGACGACGAGCCGGGCATGCGGGTCTTCAACCTGGGCACCGGGCGCGGCGCGTCCGTCCTGGAGCTCGTACGCACCTTCGAGGAGGTGTCGGGGCAGCCGATCCCGCACCGCGTCACCGAGCGCCGTCCCGGCGACGTCGCCGAACTCGTCGCCGACCCCACGAAGGTCGCCTCGGCCTGGAACTGGACCGCCCGGCACGACCTGGCCGCCATGTGCCGCGACGCGTGGACCTTCCAGCAGCAGAACCCGTACGGCTACGCGCCCTGACCCCTCACATCGTTCATCCCACCCGCGTTCAGACAGGAGAACACCGCATGCGGTTGACCGTCATCGGAACGGGCTACCTCGGAGCTGTGCACGCCGCGTGCATGGCCGACATCGGACACGATGTCCTCGGCGTCGACCTCGACGCCGAGAAGATCGCCGCCCTCACCGAGGGCCGGCCCCCCTTCTACGAACCCGGCTTCGACGAGGTCCTCACCCGCGCCCTCGCCTCCGGACGGCTACGCTTCGGAACCAGTCTGCGCGAGGCGGCGGTACACGGCGAGGTCCACTTCATCTGCGTGGGCACGCCGCAGCAGGCGGGCTCCCACGCGGCCGACCTGCGGTACGTCGACGCTGTCGTCGACGGGCTCGTGCCGCATCTGGCGGCCTCGTGCCTGGTGGTCGGCAAGTCGACCGTGCCGGTGGGCACCACCGCGCGCCTGACCGCCCGCATCGCGGGGCTCGTCCCCCCGGGCGTACGGGCCGACGTGGCGTGGAACCCCGAGTTCCTGCGTGAGGGCTTCGCGGTCGAGGACACCTTGCGGCCGGACCGGATCGTCGTCGGCACGGTCGGCCGGGAGTCCGACGAGACACTGCGCCGACTGTACGCCCCGATGCTGGACGCGGGCGTCCCGTACATCGGCACCGACCCGAGCACGGCCGAGCTCGTGAAGGCCGCGGCCAACTCCTTCCTCGCCACGAAGATCTCTTTCATCAACGCGATGGCCGAGGTCTGCGACGCCGCGGGCGCGGACGTGGTCACCCTCGCCGACGCCCTCGGCCACGACACCCGGATCGGCCGGCGGTTCCTCAACGCCGGGCTCGGCTTCGGCGGCGGATGCCTGCCCAAGGACATCCGGGCGTTCACCGCCCGCGCCCAGGAGCTCGGTGTCGGCCCCGCGGTGGCCTTCCTGGACCAGGTCGACGAGATCAACGAACGGCAGCGGACGCGGACCGTGGAACTCGCCCGTCAGGTGGCCGGGGGCGACCTGACCAACCGCCGGGTGACCGTCCTGGGTGCCACCTTCAAGCCGAACAGCGACGACGTACGCGACTCGCCGGCGCTGGCGGTGGCGGCGGCGCTGCACCGGCAGGGCGCCCACATCCGGGTGCACGACCCGGAGGGCACCGCGAACGCGCACCGCGCCCACCCGGAACTGCGCTACGAGGACGACCTTCTGACGGCCTGTAAGAGAGCGGATCTCGTACTGCACCTCACCGAGTGGGGGCAGTACCGCGAGCTGGACCCGGTGAAGCTGGCCCGGGTCGTCCGCACGCCGGTCCTCGTCGACGCGCGCAACGCGCTACCGCACGACGAGTGGCGGGCCGCCGGCTGGACCGTCAAGGCACTCGGCCGTCCCGCGCCGACGGACCGGCCGCCGGCCGCTCGGGCGGGGCAGCCGCTGCGGGCCACGATCGCCTCGCCCGCCGTCGAGGCGGACCACACCGCCCTGGTGTCCCCGGCGCGGCCCACCGGCAGGGCCTAGACCTCCCGAGCACGCCGACGCCGCCCCGCCCGCCCCCGGGCCGGGCGGGCGGGGGGGGGGGGGGGGAGGGGCCGGGCCGGGCCCCGGGGGTCGCGGGGGGGGTGTGGGCGGGGGGGGGGACC
>NZ_JBEOZK010000031.1:0-71797 GCF_040297565.1 Streptomyces sp. NPDC001728 | reverse complement strand
GTCGGGGTGTTCCACAAGTACCAGACCAACCCCACGAGTTGGTCGGAATGGGAGCCGACGGGCGGACCCGCCGACTCACAGCTCAGCAGTGAGCGCACCCCCGACGGGCGCGTGGAGGTGTTCGCCATGAACGGCAGCACGGCCGCGCACACCTGGCAGACCGGCGTCAACGCCGCCTACGGCGGGTGGAACACGTTCGGCGGCGGGGGCACCGAGGTCGCCGCGACCACCAACGCCGACGGACGGATCGAGGTCTTCGGCACCAGCCACGCCGGTGTCTTCCACAAGTGGCAGACCGGCTTCGCGACCTGGTCCGACTGGGGCTGGGTGAACAACACCGCGGGCCCCGCCCTCGACTGACCCACCACCCGGACATCCACCCGTCCTCGACCCGCGGCCGGCCCTGCCCGTACGGCACGGCCGGCCGCGCGGTCCCTCTGGAGAGACGCATGCCTCCGATCAGCAGACGGAACCTCCTGCGGGGCGCCGCCGCCGGAGCGGGCGCGCTCCCGCTCCTGGGCGCCGGCCGAACAGCCGCCGCCACCGCGCCCCCTTCCGGTACGGGCACGGCGCCCGCCTCCTGGATCGGCGCGGGCCCCTTCGCCCACGTCTACGCCCCGTCCACCCCCGCAGGGCCCCGCTATCTCAACGACCACACGCTGATCAAGGCCCAGGGCCGGTGGCACCTGTTCAGCATCGTGGGGGACGGCGCACCCCCCGGCGAAGCCCCGGACAGCACGGCGGAGATCTCCTTCGCCCACGCCTCCGCGCCGACCCCGAACGGGCCGTGGACCACCCACCCCGACGCGCTCACCGTCGACCCCTCCTACTTCGGCGAGGAACACCTGTGGGCGCCGCACGTCGTCGAGGCGGGTGGAAAGTACTGGATGTACTACGCCGCGGGCGGCCGGAGCGGCGCCGCCGTCAACCTCGCCACCTCGACCGATCTGTTCACCTGGACCCGCGAGCCGTCCGGCCCGCTCTTCCGGGGCCTCGCCGCACGTGACCCGATGGTGGTCCGGGTCGGCGGCGAGTGGGTCATGTACTACACCGAACTGTCCGGCACCGGCGGCCAGCACATCGTCGCCCACCGGCGGTCCGCCGACCTGGTCCACTGGAGCGCACCGGGCGTCGCGTTCACCGACGCCTCCACCGACACGACCGTCTCGGTCACCGAGTCGCCGTACGTCGTCGAACGCGACGGCTGGTACTACCTGTTCATCGGGCCCCGCAACGGCTACGAGGGCACCGATGTCCTGGCCTCGCGCGACCCCTTCCGCTTCGACCTGAGCGGCTACGCGGGTCATGTCGCAGGTCACGCCGTGGAGGTCTTCGCGGACGGCGACAACTGGTACGCGAGCGCGGCGGGATGGTTCCGGCAGGGGCTGTACGTGGCTCCCCTCGACTGGCGGGACACCCCACCGCCGTGGCAGAGCCCGGACAACCCCGTCGCCGCACTCGACGCCGACGGCCGCCTCAACGTCTTCGCGCTCGACGCCGGAGACCGTGCGATGCTCCGGCGCGTCCAGCTCGACCCGAACACCGACACCTGGTCGCCCTGGGAGAGCTTCGGCGGGCCGGCCGGAGCGGTGCCCACCCTCGGCCGCAACGCCGACGGCAGGATCGACGTGTTCTCGCTCGCCCCCGGCGGCGCGAACCTGCACCACCGGACACAGCGGCCCGACGGCGGCTGGTACGGCTGGGAGGAGTTCGGCGGCCCGGCGGGCGCGGCCCCCGCCGTCGCCCACAACACCGACGGCCGTCTCGAGGTCTTCGCGACGAGCCCCGGCGGCGGCTCCGTCGCCCGGCGGCGCCAAGGGTCCCCGGGATCGCTCGGCTGGGACCCGTGGGAGGCCGGATTCGGCGGACCCGTGGGCGCCCCGCCGGTCGTCGCCGCCAATGCCGACGGCCGCCTGGAGGTCTTCGCCCTCGCGCCAGGCGGCGCCGCGATCCGCCACCGCTGGCAGCTGTCGCCGGGCGGCGCCTGGGGCGGTTGGAACCAGTTCGGTACGGCGGCCGGCGCCGCGCCCCGCGTGACCCGCGACGGCAGCGGCAGGCTCGCCGTCGTCGCGATCGGCCCGTCCGGCCTGGGGGCCTTCCACCGGCGCCAGACCGTGCCCAGCGGCGGCTGGGACGACTGGCAGCCGCTGTTCGGCTGGGCGGCGGCCGCCCCGACGCTCGCGCCCAGCGCCGACGGCCGCCTCGAAGCCTTCTCGCTGTCCCCCGGGGGCGCGCGCCTCGACCACCGCTGGCACCACACGCCCGGCGGCACCTGGGATCCCGCCGAGAACTTCGGCGAGCCCGGCGTCCTGCTCGCCGCCACGCCGACGGCGGCGGCCGACGCCACCGGGCGGCTGCATGTCTTCGCCGTCACCACGGACAGCCGGATCCGGACCCGGGTGCAGACCCGGCCGAGCGGCGGCTGGGGCCCCTGGACCGCGTTCGGCGACCGTCCGATCGCCCCGGTCCGATCCGGTGCTCCCGCGTACTGACGACACACGTTCCCGAAGAGAGGTACACCCCATGAGAACCATCCGGTCCAGAACAGGCGTCCGCACCCGGCTGCGGACCGCCGCGGTGGCCCTCGCCGCGGCGGCCACGGTCGCGGTCAGCGCCGTCACCGGCCCCGTCGCCGCAGCCGACACCCCCATCGTCCCGGAATTCACCGACGGGCAGGGCCTGACCCGGGTCACGACGGCCACCGAGGTCCGCTCGTCCACGGACTTCACCCTCACCGTCACCACCCCCGAACTCTCCGGACGTCACAAGATCCGGATCTTCCTGCCGAGCGACTACTACTCCGCCCCGGACAAGCGCTGGCCCGTCACGTACTTCCTGCACGGCGGAGCCGGCAACGTGGACGACGCCGCGGCGGCCCCCGCCCTGCACGACGACCGGATGATCACCGTGGTGCCCGACGGCGGGCTCAAGAGCTGGTACGCCAACTGGAAGATGCAGAACACCGCCCTGGGCGCGGCCAACTGGGAGAACTTCCACCTCCGCCAGGTCGTCCCCTTCGTCGACGCCAATCTGCGCACCGTCGCCGACCGTGACCACCGCGCGGTCGTCGGGCTCTCCATGGGCGGCTTCGGCGCCCTCCACTACGCCCAGGCCCGGCCCGACCTCTTCGGCCACGTCGCCTCCCTCTCCGGCGGCATCGACTTCGGCCTCTGGGAGATCCGCGCCGTCGTCCTCGCCACGGAACTCAATCTGCCGAACGCCCTGTGCACCGCCAGCACTTCGGGCTCGGGCGCCGGCTGCGCCGACTACGGGCCCGTCGTGGACAGCGACGCGATCTTCGGCTCCCCGTACGCCCTGTTCGACGACCGGATCTGGAACGAGGTGAACCCCGCCTCCCCGGCCAACCTGAGCAAGCTCGCCGACACCGGAGTCACCCTCTACACGGGCGACCGGGGACTGATCGACAGCCGCACGGCGGTCGCCACGACGAACGTCAAGAACCGCCTGGACCAGCTCGGCATCCCGAGCCGCTTCGTCAACTACGGCGGCGGCGGCTCACTCTCGCCGCAGTGCAACGGCGAGCACAACTACGGATGCTGGTCCGCCGCCTTCGCCGACTACATCCCCCGGCTGGCGGACGCGTTCGCGCAGGCGGGCTGACCAGGGCCGCCCACCCTTCACCGCCCCGCTCCACCGCTCGCTCCACCGCCTGTCCCACCGCCGTTCCGGGCGCGGAAGTGACCGATGCCCTACGGTAAACCTCCGCGTACTACCGGTAGCGTTCTGCGTGCATGGCAACTGTCGACGCGTGGGACAGGAGGAGCGATGAGCGGCATAGTCGTCCATCTTCCGCAGGGGAGCGGCGGCGTCGTCGACGGAGAGCCGTACGGCGACGCGGTGACCCTCAGGCTCGGTCCGGGAGAACGCGCGCGTTTCGGACGGGGCTCGTCGACGACACCGGTCGAGCTGAGGCTCGCGGACGCGGCCATCTCCCGGCTCGCGGGCGAGATCCGGGTCACCGACGACCACTGGCAGCTGAGCAACCACAGCACGACCCACAGCTATCTGGTGGAGAACCCGGAGGGCGCGGGGGAGTACCTGCGGGTGCCGCCGCGGCGGGCCGGCGCGCCCATCCCGTTCGAGTTCTCCCGGGTGGTGCTGCCCACCCGCCGTGACACCGCGGTCTCCTTCCAGGTGTTCGCACCCGACCACGTCTATCTCGACCCGCACGGCACGGGCGGATCGTGGGAGAGCCGTACGGTCACGGCGTACTCCCTCGACGAGACGGCCACGTACTTCCTGGTGCTCGCCGCGCTCTGCGAGCCCTGGCTGCGCGACCAGTCACCCGTCGCCGTGCCCACAACGCCGCAGGTCGTCGAGCGGCTCAGGGGGCACGCCGCCTGCGCCAGGCTGACGGCCCGCGCGGTGAGTTCGCACATCGACTACCTCGCCGAGGAGAAACTGAGGGTCGCCGTCGCCGCCGCGGCCGAGGCCGGCCGGGGAGACCGCAGGCACGGCAAGCGCGAGGCCGTGGTCGGCATCGCGCTGAGGTTCGGCATCGTCCGGGAGGAGCATCTCGCGCTGTTGCCGCCCCGGGCCGAACCGACCGTACGGGGCCGGTAGTGGGCATGGCGCGGGTGCGCGGCCGGAGCACCTCGTGGAGCAGCGAACAGGCGGAACTCCTGCCCGAGGGGCACCGGTTGGGAGACTGGGTGGTCGACGGCCCCATCGGCGCCGGTGGCTGGGCCACGGTCTACGCGGGTCGACCCGCTGAAACCGACGGGCCCGCCTCACCCGCCGAGGTCGCGCTCAAGGTCATGCCGACCGCCGGACTCGCACCCCTGCAGGCCCGCCGTGTGGCGGAGGCCGCCCGGCGCGAGGTCGAACTCGGCCGCCGGGCCGGACATCCGAGGCTCGTCCGGCTCCTCGACTCCCTCGTGCTCCGTTCCCCCGGGCAGCCGTCCCTGGACGGTGCGATCGTGCTGGTCATGGAGCGTGCGCGATGCAGTCTCCGGGACCTGCTCGACGACGGGGTGACGGGGCCGGAGCGTGCCCGGCTGGTCGTCGGCATCTGCGAGGGACTGGCCCATCTGCACCGAGCCGGCTGGGTGCACGCCGACCTCAAGCCCGAGAACGTCCTCATCGGCGCGGACGGCTCGGTGAAGCTCTCGGACTTCGGTCTCGCCACCGAGCTGACCGGAACACACGGGTACGCGCCCCCGATGGGCACCCTGGACTACCTCCCGCCGGAACGGTGGAAGGCACCGCTGGGCGAGCTCGGTGTGGAGGTCCGGCCCAGCGCCGACATCTGGGCCCTGGGCATCGTCGTCCACGAGGTGTTCGCGTCCGGTGCCTCACCGTTCCCCGGCGCCACTCCGATGGCACGGGGTGCCGCCGTGCAGGAGTACGCGGAGGGACGTGCGCCGTTACGGCTGGACCAGGCCGTCCCGGAGTTCTGGCGGGCCTTCGCCGCCGACTGCCTCGCCCCGGCCCACGCCTCCCGCGCCGCGCACACGGCCGAGAGCCTGATCGAGCGGATCGGGGCCCACGAGGCCGCCCGGAGCGCGGAGACCGCACTCGGGGGCCGCACCGGCCCCACGGGCAGGTGCCTCACGACCCCCACAGGTCCCACGGTGCGCGCGGGACGGCGGAGGCGCGGGATCGGGGGCGTGTTCCTCGCCGTCACGGCGTGCGCGGCGCTGGGCGCGTCGATCTGGTCGTGCGCGGGAGGGGGCGAGGGCTCGGCGCGCTCCGGCGGCTCCGGTGGATCCCCGGTCCGGATCCGGGTGTTCAACGCCGAACGGGGCTGCCAGGACCGGAGCGACCGGGACCTGCAGTGCAGCCTTGGCCTTGCGGTCGACCCGGGACGGCCGTACACCGCCGAGAACGTCGTACCCACCAGGGTCTGGCACGGAGACGTCCTGGAGGCCGAGTGCGAGGTCCGGCGGGGGCAGACGATCATCGACGAGGAGGATCTGGTGTCCACCCGCTGGTTCCGCGTCCGCCTCCCGCACACGGCCGTACGGGAGGACGCGCGCGAGGCCGGGCCTCCGGCCACGGCGTGGCTGCCCGCCGTCCGGACGAAGGACCGCCCGACCCTTCCGCCGTGCGCGCGGCACACGCCGACCCCATGAGGGCCGGCGGCCGTCGGGGCTACGGAATGCGGGCGCTCACCGTCCGCACCACCTCGGTGAGGACCTTCGCGCTCCAGTTCTTGTCCGACTCGGCGTACTCCCCGACACCGTCCGCCGTGGACATGCCGTCCACCTCGAACTGGTACGGGCCCCGGTGGCAGGTCGGCCCGTCGGAGACGTCCGGCTGGAAGCACCCGGCCGCGCCGAGCGAGGTGCCGAGATCGCGGAACTCCCTGTTCCGGCGGGTCGCCTCCTCGCGGGCTTCGGCGAGGTCCTCGGCGTAGCTCTGCCGGACCAGGGCGGGGTCGGCGATGGCCGTGAAGGTGAGCCTGATGCTGCTGTTGCGCTCGCTCTTGTACGCGGACGGGAGCCCGAACTTGTACGTGCAGCCGCCCGCGGCCACGTCGCCGGTGGTGCCGGGGGCGGACGGTTCGAGCGGGTTGAAGTTCATGAGGGTGACCTTCACCGGCTCGCGGGCGAAGCCGGTCGCCTGCGGCAGGATCGCGCGGATCTCGTCCTCGCTCAGCACCTCGCAGGCGTTCGGCCACTGGGCGACGGGCAGCGAACCGCCCCGCGCGGGCTGGGCGACGAGCTTCGGGCCGGAGGGTCCGGCCGAGCCGAACTCCAGCGCGGGTGGTGCGTTGCTGCACCCCGCCAGTGCGAGCGGAGCGAGGACGGCAAGGACGGCGGACCAACGGATCAGCCTGGACACGTCACATTCCCCCGGGAGTGAAGACGCTGGACGGGGGGCCATTCTGCGCACGGCCGCACCGCCGATCGGCGGAGTTCACATGATCTCCCCTGTGATCCCTGCGACAGCCCGGCACCGGGGGTGGTAGGCCCTTGGCCATGCAGCCAGGCACACCGACGGTGACCCCCTTCCTCCGCACGGCCGCCGCCTACGCGTGGCGCCTTCTCGTCGTCGGCGCGCTCGTCTACGGCCTGTTCGCGGTGCTCGGGCGCTTCCACGAGATCGGCGTGGCCGTATTCCTGGGACTCGTCATCACCGCGCTGCTCCGCCCCGTCGCCGATGTGGTCGCCCGGGTGGTGCCCCGGGCGGCGGCGGTCGCCCTCACCCTGCTGGGGAGCATCGTGCTCGTCTTCGGTGTGCTCACCCTCGTCGGCGAGGCGGTCGCCGGAGAGAGCACGACCCTGGTGCGCGAGTTCCGGACCGGGGTCGGGCGGATCGAGGACTGGCTCGAGCGCCCGCCGTTCCACCTCAGCCACGGGACGCTCTCCGACCTCCAGTCCAAGATCGGTGACTTCCTCTCCAGCCACCGGTCGGCCCTGGTCAGTACGGCGCTGAGCGGGGCCGGTCAGGTGGTGGCGGTGCTGACGATGCTGGCCCTGGCTCTGTTCAGCTCGGTGTTCTTCATCCACTCGGGGGACCGCCAGTGGGCCTGGTTCCAGGACCAGTTGCCCGGTTCCGTCCGCGAGCGGGTGACGATCGCCGGACGCGCGGCCTGGCGCACCTTCACCGGCTACACCCATGGAATCGTGCTGGTGGCCGCCGTGAACGCGGTGCTCGTCGGGGTGGCGCTGTGGATCCTGGGCGTCCCGCTCGCCGTGCCGCTGGCGCTGCTGGAGTTCCTGGCCGCGTTCGTGCCGCTGATCGGCTCGCCGATCGCCCTCGCGGTCGCCGCTGTCGTGGCGCTCGCCGCCAAGGGGCCGCTGATCGCGGGGATCGTGATCGCCCTGATCGTGGTGATCGGCCAGATCGAGGGGCATCTGCTGCACCCGATCGTCATGAGCTGGGCCGTACGGCTCCACCCGCTGGTGGTCGCCATCTCGGTCATCGCGGGTTCGATCGCCGCGGGCGTCGTGGGCGCGGTGGTGGCGGTACCGCTGGTCTCGGTCGTCTGGTCGGTCCACACGGCGCTGAGGGAGGTCCGGAGGGCGGCGGTGTTGAAGTGACGGAACGTCAATTCCATGGTGCGCACCGGATGTCCACGTTCCCGTTGCCGTCCGGGGTCTTGCGCCGGGCTTCCGGCCTCTCTACTCTCCCGGCCAATGGTTAGGAATATTTCCTAACCATTGGCCATGGAGGGAAAGGGAGTTGTCATGCGTCGACGAAGCGTCTCGCTTCTCGGGCTCGCGGGTCTGCTGGCGTTGCCCCTGACGGTCATGCCACAGGCGCAGGCCGCCGACGGCCTGGTCTCCACCGGAAAGGCGGTGACCGCCTCGTCCGTCGAGACCTCGGCCTTCGGGGCCGGACTCGCGGTGGACGGCAACGCGGGGACCCGATGGGCGAGCCTCGAAGGGGTCGATCCGCAGTGGATCCGCGTCGACCTCGGGGCGAACCACACGATCTCCCGGGTGAAACTCAACTGGGAGGACGCGTACGGCAAGACGTACCGCATCCAGACCTCGGCCGACGGGTCCACCTGGACCGACGTCTACTCCACCACCGCCGGTGACGGGGCGACCGACGACCTCACGGTCTCCGGCAGCGGCCGGTACGTCCGGATGTACGGCACCGGGCGGGGCACCGCGTACGGCTACTCCCTGTGGGAGTTCGAGGTGTACGGCGCGCCCAGCGGCGGCGGCAGTGGCGGCGGCACGGCCGTGCCCTTCGGCAGCCATCTCAAGCCCTACGCCGCCGGCATGCTGAAGCCCTCCGGCTCCCAGGCGACCGTCGACCAGAAGGTCGTCGACTACTACAACAGGTGGAAGTCCGCCTTCGTCCGCCAGAACTGCGGCAACGGCTGGTACCAGATCATCTCGCCCGACGCCGACCACCCCTACGTCGCCGAGGCGCAGGGCTACGGCATGGTCGTCACGGCCACCATGGCCGGCGCCGACCCCGACGCCAAGAAGATCTTCGACGGCCTCGTCAAATGGAAGATCGACCACCCGTCCTCGGTCAACCCGAACCTGCTCGCCGCCGAACAGGACACCGCCTGCAAGAGCGTCAACGGCGGCGACGGCGCCACCGACGGCGACATGGACGTCGCCTACGGCCTGCTCCTCGCCGACAAGCAGTGGGGCAGCACCGGCACGTACAACTACAAGGACCTCGCGCTCAAGCACATCGCCGCGATCAAGAAGGACGAGGTCAACCCGACCACCAAGCTGCTGAAGCTCGGCGACTGGAGCAGCTCCGGCGACCAGTACTACTGGATCACCCGCACCTCGGACTGGATGGTCGACCACTTCCGCGCCTTCCGGACCGCCTCCGGCGACACGGCCTGGGACGCCGTGCGCACCGCGCACCAGACCCAGATCTCCCGCCTCCAGTCGACCTACGCGTCCGGCACCGGGCTGCTGCCCGACTTCGTCGTCGACACCGACACCACCCCCAAGCCCGCACCCGGCCAGGTCCTTGAGGACCCGAACGACGGTGCGTACTGGTGGAACGCCTGCCGTACGCCGTGGCGCGTCGCGGACGACGCGGTGACCAGCGGGGACAGCACCTCGCTCGCCGCCGCGCGGAAGATGAACAGCTGGATCAAGACGAAGACCGGCGGCGACCCGAACAAGATCGCCATCGGCTACAAGCTCAACGGCACCCAGATCTCGGCGGGCAGCGAGTCCGCCTTCTTCGCCCCGTTCGCGGTGGCGGCGATGACCGACTCGGGCAGCCAGGCCTGGCTGGACGCCCTGTGGAACAAGATGCTGGCCACCCCGATCGACACCAGCAGCTACTACTCCGCGAGCATCCAGCTCCAGGTCATGCTCACGGTCTCGGGGAACCACTGGGTCCCGTAGGCGGCGACCACCGGGCCCCGTAGCCCCACAGGGCCGCCGGACATCACCACCGTACGGACAGGGCGGTGAGATATCCGGCCAGGGCGGTCCCGGTGCCGCCGAGCGGGAAGCGGGCACCCAGCTGCCCGTCGGGGCGGACGACGAAACCCGTGGCGCCGTCGGGGAGGTACAGCCGTGCGAACTCCCCGGTGGCGTCCCGGTACATCGGCACACCCAGCGATCCGGGCGGCGGCGGGGCGCCCACCGTCCCGCCGGGCAGGACCGCGACGGCGCACAGACCTCCCGGGGCCCGCGCCACCTCGGCCGCCGCGCCCGCGAGACCGGCGGCGTCCTCCCCGTACAGCAGGACCACATGCCCCGGCCGCCCCCGCAGCACATCGAGCAGGCGCAGCGGATACGCGGCGACCGGCGTCGTGAGCCCACCGCAGTCCGGCGCCCGGTCGCCGGGCTGCGGCGCGTCGACCGGGCCGTACGGGACACCGGAGAGCGGACCGCCGGGATACCCGACGAGCAGCTGGGCCTCGCGGAGCATCAGCGTCCGGGGGTCGTCCGGGTCGGCGTCGATGCCCCGGGTGGCGTGCCGGACGGTGCGCCCGACGACCTCCTCGCCCACCGGGCGGCGCTCGGCGTCGTAACTGCCGAGCAGGCCGGGACCCGCCTCGCCCCGCACCACGAGCGCCAGCTTCCAGCCCAGGTTCACGGCGTCCTGGACACCCGTGTTCATGCCCTGGGCGCCGGTCGGCGGATGGATGTGGGCGGCGTCGCCCGCGACGAAGACCCGCCCCACGCCGTACCGGTCGACGATGCGGTGACTGACCCGGAACACCGAGGACCAGCGCAGGCCGGAGAGCCTCGCGGGCCGTGGTGACAGCCGGTCGACGACCGCCTGGAGCCCTTCGAGGTCCGGGCCGTCGCCCCCGTCGAGACCGTGCGCGACACCGTCCGGCGCCGACGCGGCGGGCGCGGACGGGACGCGCATCGACATCCGGTAGCGGCCCGCCCCCGGCAGCGGTACGCAGACCAGCACGTCGCCGGTGGAGCCGTCGGCCTCCCGGTGCACCGACCGCAGTACATAGCCGTCGGGCAGGTCCCAGTCGGCCACGACGTCGCCGAGCATGTACGACTCCGGGAACGCGCCGCCCTCGTACGACAGGCCCAGGGTCTTGCGGACCAGGCTGTGTGCCCCGTCGCAACCGACCAGATAGCGGACCCGCACCTCCTCGGCGGCCCCCGACGCGGCCCGCAGCCGGGCGGTGACACCGTCCCGGTCCTGGGTGAACGACACGAGCCCGGTGCCGCGTTCGACGACCGTCCCGAGCCCGGCGAGGTACTCCTCGAGGAGGCGCTCGGTCTCGTACTGCGGCAGTGCGGCGAACCCGTAGGGCACCTCGGGCGGCAGCTCCATCTCCAGCCGGGAAGTCTCCCGGCCGTCGACGTAGGTCAGTTGGCCGCGCAACGGGACGGCGGCCTCCAGTACGGCGCGGACCAGCCCCATCCGGTCCCACAGCTCCAGGGTGCGCGGCTGGATCCCGACCGCCTTCGCGTACGGCCGACGAGCCGGCGACAGGTCGACGATCCGGCAGTGCACGCCGTGCCGGCGCAGTTCTCCGGCCGCGCTCAGGCCGACCGGCCCCGCGCCCACGATCAGTACGTCGGTGGTGGTGCCGCTGTGCGCCACGGGTGCCTCCCAGTACTGCCCGGCCGTGGTCACCCGGCACCGCCCGTTCTGCGAGCCGTGTCCGGGGCCGCCCCCGGATCGATAGGGTCACGGACATGATCGAGTCGACCGCCCCGGCCGTCCGCCGGGCCGCCCCCGTCCGCCGCCCGGCCGCCCCCGGGCCGGGAGCCGCCCCCGGCCGGTCGGTGGCGGACCGGTGATCGCGCGGCTGGTGCCGGGAGTCGTGGCCACCGCCTGGCGGCACGACGACACCGAACCGGTGTCCCTCTTCCCCGAGGAGACCGCCGTCGTCGCCCGCGCGGTGACCAAGCGGCGGCGGGAGTTCGCGACCGTACGGCTCTGCGCCCGGCGCGCCCTGCGCGACCTCGGCCTCCCCCCGACCCCCCTGACGCCGGGACCGCGCGGAGAGCCGCGCTGGCCGCGCGGCGTGGCCGGGAGCATGACCCACTGCGCGGGCTACCGCGCCGCCGCCCTGGCCCGCACGGTGGACGTCGTCTCGATCGGAATCGACGCGGAGCCGGCCGAAGCCCTGCCCGAGGGGGTGTTCGAGGGGGTGACGCTCCCCGAGGAGCGGCGGCACCTCGCGACGCTCGCCGACCGGACGCCGGAACTGCCCTGGGGGCGCCTCCTGTTCAGCGCCAAGGAGAGCGTCTTCAAGACCTGGTACCCGCTCACGGGGCGCGGCCTGGAATTCGAGGAAGCGACGCTGGAGTTCACGCGGGACAGCGCCACCGACCCCCACACGGGCACGTTCCGCGCGGGGCTCTCCGTCCCCGGCCCCGTGGTGGACGGCACCCGGCGGGACCACTTCACCGGACGGTGGCTCGTACGCGAGGGACTGGTGCTCACCGCGATCGTGTTGACCCGGGATGGACCCCGCTGAGCACCCGCCCGGTCTCGTCCACCTGTTGTCCGACCTCGCCCGCCCGTGAGAACTCGAACGAGGGTCTGGTACGACCTGGTGCTGCTCGATCTCGGCCTGCCCGACACCGACGGGCTCGACGTCTGCCGGGCGTTGCGGCGGCGCGGAGACGTGCCGATCATCGTGTTCGGTGCCCGCAGCGACGAGACCGACCGGGTCGTCGGTCTGGAGATCGGGGCCGACGACTACGTCTCCAAGCCCTTCGGCGTGCGTGAGGTGATCGCCCGGATCCGGCCGTGATGCGCAGGGTCCGGCCGGCCGACCGTCCCTCGGGCCCACAGCGCTACGGCGCCCGGCTGAGCGTCGTCCGCAAGGCCGCGCGGGTCCGGCTCGACGGCGCCGAGGTGCCGCTGACGCCCGAGGAGTACGACCTGCTGTCCTTCCTGACAGGCACTGGCCCGGATGGCGTGGGCGTACGCCGACGAGACGCCCGGCACGGTCGAGGTGGTCGCGGCCGACGGCAGGAGCGCCATGCCGCGGCTTCCCCTTCCGGCGGCCCCCGGCGACGCGGCCTTCGGCGATGCGCTCGGCCGGGGCAGGACCACCGTCGACTGGGGGTCGCGGCGCGTCCGGGGCTTCCGCGCGGTCGTCGCCGTCGCCGCCGGGCTCGGTGCGATCACGGCCCGGCTCCTGACCAAACCACTGCGCCGGCTCAACGACATGGCAAGCCGCTTCGGCGACGGCGACCTCACCGCCCGCTCACCCGTCACCGGCCCCCAGAAGACGCGGACCCTGGCGAGGACAGGGCGCCGAGCGGCTCGACAGCTCGTGGCCTCGCAGCGCGTCTTCGTCGCGGACGCCTCCCACCAACTGCGCACCCCGCTGACCGCGTTGCGCCTGTCCCTCGACAACATCGCGGACGGCGTCGACGACGACGCCGTCCGCGAGGACGTCGACCAGGCCACCGCCGAGGTCGTCCGGATGAGCCACCTCGTCAGCGAACTCCTGGTGCTCGGCCGTGCCGAGGGGGGACCGGGCGCGGCCAAGGGGACGGGACACGCGGTTCATCGGGGGCTGCTGCAGGGGTCGGCGTGCACCCGGACGCCGCTGCGTCCGGGTGCGCCCACTCTCGCGGGGGCCCGTACAACGCCCGTGCGAGCCGCGTACAACCCCGTACAGGGCAGGCAAGCGCACGGACAGGACTCGGGAACGCGGACGGGCCCACCGATGGGGGGTGCCCGGATTCACCGACTCCGCATCACGGAGCGGACCGATCCCCCCGCCCGACCTCCACGACACCCCGCACCACGCCCAGGTCGAGGAGGTCCCCGGGGCCCAGCCGGAGCCGGTCCGCCACCTCGGCCGACTCCTCCGGCGGACGCTTCAGGATGGACGCCGCGAGTTCCGGGGCGATCACCGAGAAGTAGCTGTCGGGGGTCGCCCACAGATTCCCCGGGGCGGTGAGCGCGAGCGCCCCGCCCGAACCGCCCTCGCCGATGAGGAGCGAGGTCAGGGAAGTGCGGGCGGAGACGACGGCGGCGAACAGATCCGCGATCGCCGGACCCACCCCCGCGTGCTCCGCGGCCTCGTCGTTGGCCGCGCCCGGGGTGTCGATCAGCGTGAGGACCGGGATGCCCAGCCGCCCGGCGAGGCGCACGAGCCGTGCGGCCGTACGGAAACCGGCCGGGCGGTTCGCGGTCCCGCACTGCGCCGCGTAGGCGACGGTACGGCCGTCGGGGAGCCGTCCGAATCCGCACCGCACGCCCGGGTCGACGCCGCCGCAGCGGTCGCCCGAAATCTCCGCCCGGACGGTGAAGTGCGCGTCGAGGTAGGCGTCCGCACGGGGCCGGGCAGGATGCCGCGCCCGCGCCACCGCCTCCCGGCCACCGGTGGCGCGCGGGACGGCCGCCCCGGGTGCGCCGTCACGGGCGGCCCCCGGCGTCGCGAGCGCGTCCGGCGGCCGGACAGGGCCGTCCCCCACGGGGCCGGTCAGCAGCGAGAGCCAGCGGCCGAGCACGGCGCGCAGCTCGGCGGGGGCCACGACCGCGTCGACGTGGCCGTGGGTGAACTGGGCCTCGGCGGTGTACGCGGCGGGGTCCGCGTCCGGCGGCCTCACCCGGGAGCCGGCGAATCCGACCTGGGCGCCCGGCAGGGCGAGGACCACATCGGATCCGGCGCCGAGCGTGGCCCAGCCGCCGCCCGTCGTCGGGTCCCGCAGCACCGCGATCTGCGGCAGCCCGGCCGCCCGGGTCAGCTCCGACTCACCGGCCAGGTACTGGAGCTGGAGCAGCGCCCGCATGCCCTCGTGCATCCGGCTGCCCCCGGTGGCCGGCAGGACGACCACGGGCAGCCGGCGCTCCCGGGCCACCGCGTGCGCGAAGGCGATCCGCGCCCCCGCCCGCTCCCCGAGCGAACCACCGAGGAACCCGAACTCGAAGGAGACCAGGACCACCGGCACCCCGCCCACCACGCCCGTGCCGCAGACCACCGACTCGGTCTCGCCGGAACGCGCGGCGGCCCGGGCGTGCGCCTCGGCGTACCCGGGCCAACCGATCGGTCCGTCACCGGCCAGGGGCCCCTCGGTGAAGGACAGTTCGGTGAAGTCGTCGGCGACCAGGGCGACCGCCCCGCGCGCCGTCGTCGTCGGTTCCCCCATGCGGACCTCGCAGCTCGTCGCCGGACCCTCGCGCCCCGCCACCCGGCCCTCAGCCCAGGACGCCGCTCCCGTGCGGCGCGTACAGGTCCAGGAGCCTGACCCGGGTCACATGAAGGCGGTGGGCCAGGATAGACCCCACCCAGAACATGACCGAGGCCCCGAACTCGGGGTCCGAGTGACACATGGAGCGGACCGCCGGGGCGTTGAACTCGTGTGCCCGTACCGGCGTCATCGCCTCCGCCCCCGACTGGCACAGATACGGCGGGAAGAGCCACGACACACCGACCAGCTCACCGTGGTGCAGGGTCTCGATCACCGGAGCACCACGGCCCGGCACCTTCGCGTCGAGCGTCACCGCGCCCGTCTTCAGGATCCAGAACCGGTCGGCATGCTGCTGTTCCTCGAACAGCCGGTGGCCGGATTCGAAGTACACGTCCTCGGCGAAGGCCATCAGACGCTCCCGGTGCTCCGGCGGCAACGTGCTGACCTTGGGCGCGGCATTGCTCATGGCGGACCCTCCTCGCACACTCGGCTCCCACCCCCCAGTGTCCGCCAGGCCGCCGCCGCGCGCGCCCGCGCGGCCCCGCCCGCCCTCGCGCGGCCTCCGGAGGGCCGCTCCGGGGCCGATCCCGGGGCCCGCGCGGGCCCGCAGGCCGGACGTGCGGGTCCGTCCCCGCTCCCGTAGCGTGACCGCGGGGGTACGGGGCGGGACCGGGGGCGGATCCCATTCGTCGCGCAGATCGGTTCGGAAACCATGGCAGACAAGCCCACGATCGTCCTCGTACACGGATTCTGGGGCGGCGCCGCCCACTGGTCCAAGGTCATCGTCGAGCTCCACCGGCGCGGCTTCGACAGGCTCCACGCCGTCGAGAACCCGCTCACCTCCCTCGCCGACGACGCCGAACGCACCCGGAAGATGGTCAACCAGGTGGCCGGCCCCGTGCTCCTCGTCGGCCACTCCTACGGAGGCGCCGTCATCACCGAGGCCGGCGACCTGCCGAACGTGACCGGCCTCGTCTACATCGCCGCCTTCGCCCCGGACGCCGGGGAGAGCCCGGGACAGCTCAGCCAGGAGATGCCGCCGGCGGCCTTCGACAACATCGTGCCCGACTCCGACGGCTACCTCTGGATCCGGCAGGACGCCTTCCACGACAGCTTCGACCAGGATCTGAGCCAGGAGGAGGCCCTGGTCATGGCCGTCACGCAGAAGGCGCCCCTCGGCTCCACCTTCGGCGACACCGTCACCGCCCCGGCCTGGCGCGCGAAGCCGAGCTACTACCAGGTCTCCACCCAGGACCGCATGATCCACCCCGACAACGAGCGCCGCATGGCCGCGCGCATGAACCCCCGCAAGACCGTCGAGCTCGACGCGAGCCACGCCTCGCTGGCCTCCCGGCCCCTCGAGGTCTGCGACCTGATCGAACTGGCCGCACGCGAGACGGCGCTCTGAGGGCGCACGAGCGGGGCACCCCGCCCCGCGCCGGACGCCCGCTCTCCCTCTTCCCGGTGAAACCGGCCATCCGGGATCCCGTCCCTGCCGATTGAGGAGCATGACCTTCTCGCAGCCCCCGCGTGAGCCCACCCGCACCGACCGGCTCCTGGCCGCCCTCGGCGGCCTCGTCGCCGCCTACGTCTCCCTCGCCGTCGCGGACCTCGCCTCCTTCTGGGTACGGCCCGAGGCCGGCCCCGTCCCCGCCGTGGGCGGCGCTGTCGTCGACCGGACCCCGGCGGCCGTCAAGGAGTGGGCGATCCGCACCTTCGGCGAGAACGACAAGACCGTCCTCCAGCTCGGCATCCTGATCATCCTCGGCGTGCTCGCCGCCGCCGTCGGACTCCTCGCGCTCCGGCACCGGCTCCTCGGCTCGGCGGCGGTCGGCGCCTTCGGCGTCCTCGGCGCGCTCGCCGCCGTCACCCGCCCCGACTCGGAATCGGCCACGGACGCCGTGCCCTCGCTCGTCGGAGCCGCCGCCGGCGCACTCCTCCTGTACATCCTGATCAGCCGCCTGCTCGCCGGTCGCCCGGGGCGTGGGAGCGCGCGGAGCGCGGAGGACTCCGTCGCCCGCGCCGACCGCCGGGGGTTCCTCGTCGTCGCAGCCTCCGCCGGACTCGTCGCGACCGGCGCCGCCGCCGTCGCCCGATCGGTCGGCAGCCCCGTCGAGGAGAACGCCGCCGCCTCACGCGATGCCCTGCGCCTGCCCCGGCCCGCGTCCCCCGCACCGCCCGTACCCGCGGGCGCCGTGCTCCGCGTCCCCGGCATCAGCCCCTTCCTCACCCCCAACCACGACTTCTACCGGGTCGACACCGCCCTCGTCGTCCCCCGGGTCGACGCCGACCGCTGGCGCCTGCGCGTGCACGGCAGCGGGGTGAGCCGGGAACTCACCGTCACCCTGCGGGAACTGACGGCCCGGCCGGCCGTGGAGCGGGACATCACCCTCGCCTGCGTCTCCAACGAGGTCGGCGGACCCCTGGTGGGCAACGCCCGCTGGCTCGGCGTCCCCCTCGCCGGCCTGCTCCGCGAGGCCGGTGTCCGGCCGCCCTCCGAAGGCGGCCCCGCCGACCAGCTGATCGCCCGCTCCGTCGACGGCATGACCATCGGCACCCCCGTCGAGGCGGTCATGGACGGCCGGGACGCCCTGCTCGCCTTCGGCATGAACGGCGAACCCCTGCCCTTCACCCACGGGTTCCCCGTCCGCATGGTCGTCCCCGGCCTCTACGGCTACGTCTCCGCCTGCAAGTGGATCGAGTCGATCGAGCTCACCACCTTCGACGCCTACGACGCCTACTGGGTCCCGCGCGGCTGGTCCGCCCAGGCCCCCGTCAAGACGCAGTCCCGCATCGACACTCCGCGCGCCTTCGCCCGCGCCGCCGCGGGCACCGTCATGGTCGCCGGGGTCGCCTGGGCCCAGCACCGGGGCATCAGCAAGGTCGAGGTACGCGTCGACGACGGCCCCTGGCAGGTCGCCCGGCTCGCCGCCGAGGACAGCAGCGACACCTGGCGGCAGTGGGTGCACCCGTGGGCGGCCACCCACGGCCGGCACACCCTCACCGTCCGCGCCACCGACGGCACCGGCACCACCCAGCCGGAGGAACGCACCGACACCATGCCGAACGGCGCCCAGGGATGGCATTCTGTGGAGGTGACGGTCGACGCCGGTTAACGAACCGGTCCCGTACGCCCGTTCGTCGCCCGAATGAGGGAGACTGCACCCGTGCGTGGACATCTGCCGGACGAGAACCCCGGATTCGTGGGACGCCGGACGGAACTGGAGGCCGTCTCGGCCGCGTTGGCGGAGCACCGGCTCGTCACCGTGACCGGAGTCGGGGGAGTGGGCAAGACCCGGCTGGCCCTGCGCGCCGCGCGCCGCGCCGCCGACGGGTACCCCGACGGCGTCTGGTGGACCGACCTCGGCCCGCTCGACGGCGACCGGCTCCTCGTCGCCCTCGTCGCCGACTCCGTCGACCTCTCCGACCACACCCCCGGCATGGCCACCACCGGGCTCTGCCGCCGGCTCGCCGACGACCGCCTCCTGCTCGTCCTCGACTCCTGCGAGCACCTCGCCGAACCCTGCGCCCGGCTCGTCTCCGAACTCCTCGCCGCCGCCCCCGGACTCACCGTCCTCGCCACCGGCCGCCGGCCCCTCGGCGTGCCGGGCGAGCGGGTCGTCGTCCTCGACCCGCTCCCCGCCGCCGGAGGCGACGCCCTGGAACTGCTCCGCCGGGCCGCGGGCGAGGACTTCCCCGCCGCCGGGCCCGCGGGCGAGATCTGCGTACGCCTGGAAGGCATTCCGCTCGCCCTGGAACTGGCCGCCGCTCAGATCCGCCTCCAGGGCGTCGAAGCCGTCCGCGACCAGCTCGGCACCCGCTTCGACGCCCCGCCCACCGCCCGTTTCGACCTGCTCGCCCACACCGAGCGGGTCTGGCCCAGCCGCCACCAGACGCTGCGCGCCGCCATCGGCTGGAGCCACGAGCTCAGCGCCCCCCTCGAACGCCTCCTCTGGGCCCGGCTCTCCGTCTTCCGGGGACCCTTCGACCTCGCCACCGCGACCGCCGTGTGCATCGGCGGCCCCCTCGACCGGGCGACGCTGCCGGACGCGCTCGACGGACTCGTCCGCGCCTCCGTGGTCCGTCCGCCCGACGCCGCCGGACGGCACCGGATGCTCGACACGATCCGCGCGTACGGGGCGACCTGGCTGGACCGCACCGGCGGCACCGCGGCCGTCGCCGACCGGCACGCCGCCCACTTCCGGGGCCTGGCCCGCGGGGCCGACACCGAGTGGCACGGCGCCCGCCAACTCCGCTGGTACCGGACCGTCGACGCCCACCACACCGACCTGCGCACCGCCCTCGACCGGCTGCTGCGCACCGACCCCGACGCGGCCCTCGACCTCGTCGGCTCCGTCGCCTTCGCCTGGTCCAGCCGGGGCCGCCTCCGCGAGGCCCGCGACGGCCTCGAACAGGCCCTCCTCCTCAGCGGCGCGCGCGGCCCCACCCGGGCCCGCGCCCTGTGGGCGCTCGGCGTCACCCTCGTACTCCAGGGCGAGTCCGGCCCCGCCCAGGAGGTCAGCGAGCGGTGCGCCCGCGAGGCCAGGTACGCCGAGTGCGCCGAACGCGCCCAGGACGCCGAGCGGGCTCACCGCCCCGACGACCGGCCCGGTGAGCTGACGCTCGACGCCGCCGCCCTCGCCGGGCTCCTCGCGCTGACCACCGGCCGCCCGACGGCCGCGTACGTCGTCGTCGGCCATGTCCTCGACGCCGCCCGGGGCGGCCCCGCCGACTCCGCCGCCCGGCTCCGCTGCCGTCTCGTCCACGTCTTCGCGCTCGTCGGTCTCGGCCGGTTCACCGAGGCCCACGAGGAGGCGCTCGCCCTGCGCGCCCAGTGCGTGGAACTCGACGAGCACTGGACCCGGACCGCCCTGGAGTACCACCTCGCCCTCACCGGCCTCCTGGAGGGCGACCCGGCATCGGCCGCGGGCCACGCGCGCGCGATGCTCGAAGGCACCCGCCGACTCGGCGCCAGCCTCGGCGTGGCCCTCGGGCTCGACGTCCTCGCCACGGCCCTCGCGGCGGCCGGCGACGGCGAGCGCGCCGCCGACGTCTCCGGCACCGGGGAGGCCTACTGGCGCTCCACCGGCCAGCCCCGGCGCGGTCTGCCCGGGCTGCGGGCCCTGCACGAGAAGTACACGGACACGGCCCGCGCGACGATCGGCGAGCCCGCCTACGAGGAGATCTTCCTCCGGGCTCTCACCGGCCTCCCGCAGGACGGCCTCGACCGGGCCCTGCGCGACGTACGCCGGACCTGAACCCGAGGTGCCGCGGCCGGGGGCACGGCGCACCATGAGGGCATGGACGGATCACCGCGTGGTCTGGGCGACATCAGCGCACCGGCGCGCCTGGCGGGGCCCGAGGAGGGTTTCGGCGCCCAGGAGCTGGGCCTCGCGGCCCGCAACCACGGGCTCCCGCTGGAGGCCATGCGGTACGACGTCACCCCGCCGGGACTCCACTACGTCCTCGTCCACTACGACATCCCCGCCACGGACCCGGAAGACTGGCGGCTCACCGTCGGCGGCCTGGTGCTGCGCCCGCTCACCCTGGACATGGACGCCCTGCGCGCCCGGCCCGCCGTCACCCGCCGGGTGACCCTGGAGTGCGCCGGGAACGGCCGGGCGCGCCTCGCGCCGCGTCCGGTCAGCCAGCCCTGGCTGGTGGAGGCCGTCGGCACCGCAGACTGGACCGGAGTCCCCCTCGCCGCCCTGCTGGCGGACGCCGGGCCCGCCGAGGACGCCGTCGAGGCGGTCTTCACGGGCGCGGACCACGGGGTGGAGCGCGGCGTCGAGCAGGACTACCGGCGGAGCCTCCCGCTGGCGACGGCGGCCGACCCGGCCCGGGACGTCCTGGTGGCGTACGAGATGAACGGGACGCCGCTGCCCCCGCAGCACGGCAGCCCGCTCCGGCTCGTCGTCCCCGGCTGGTACGGCATGGCCCATGTGAAGTGGCTCCGTGACATCACGCTCACCGCCACCCCGTTCACCGGCTTCCAGCAGAGCGTGGCCTACCGGGTCCGGCAGGCGACCGCCGAACCGGGGGAGCCCGTCACCCTGATCGAGCCCCGGGCCCTGATGGTGCCGCCCGGGTTCCCGGACTTCATGTCCAGGACCCGAGTCGTCCGCCCCGGTCCCGTCACCCTCACCGGGCGGGCCTGGTCGGGATACGGGCCGGTGGCCGGCGTCGAGGTCAGCGAGGACGGCGGGGCCGCCTGGACGGAGGCCGAGATCGTCCGGGACCCGGCGCACCCCTGGGCGTGGTCGGCCTGGCGCACCGGCTGGACGGCGACACCGGGGCTGCGGCACCTGACGGTGCGGGCCACCGACGTGGCGGGCCGCACGCAGCCGCTGGTGGCCCCGTGGAACCGGGGCGGCTTCGCGAACAACCTCGTCCAGCGGGTCGAGGTCCTCTGCCTCCCGGAGCCGACGGCCGGCTGAGGGAAGCGGTCGCGCCCCACCTTCCGACGCGGCGCCGACCAGCGGGGCAGCGCCCCCGACGAGATCCGGAGGACGGCCGCGCGGCCCGGAGCCGTACCGCACGGGCCAGGGCGACGGCCCGTCGCCCCGGTTGCGTAGAGTCGACTTCGGCAGCCCCACCCACCCCGGCGGCCCCACCGACCCTGACGAGGAGACCCCCGTGACCGACCCGGCGTCCACCGCCCTCCAGCAGCAGATCGCCCGGGACCTCCAGGTGTCCGAGTCCTTCGACCCCGGCGCGGAGATCGAGCGCCGGGTGGCCTTCCTCACCGAGCGGCTGACCTCCACCGGTCTGCGCTCCCTCGTCCTCGGCATCAGCGGCGGTGTCGACTCCACCACCGCCGGGCGGCTCTGCCAGCTCGCCGTCGAGCGGGCCCGTGCCGCCGGCCACGACGCCACGTTCTACGCGATGCGCCTGCCGTACGGCGTCCAGGCCGACGAGAAGGACGCGCGGAGCGCCCTCGACTTCATAGGCGCGGACGACGTCCTCACGGTGGACGTGAAGGCGGCGAGCGACGCGGCCCTGGATGCCTGCGTGGCCGGCGGCGTGACCTTCCGGGACGCCCACCACCAGGACTTCGTGCAGGGCAACATCAAGGCCCGCCAGCGGATGATCGCCCAGTACGCGGTCGCCGGAGCCCGGGACGGGCTCGTCGTCGGCACCGACCACGCCGCCGAGGCCGTCTCCGGCTTCTTCACCAAGTTCGGCGACGGCGCCGCCGACGTCGTCCCGCTCACCGGCCTCACCAAGCGGCGGGTCCGCGCGGTCGCCGCGGAGCTGGGCGCCCCGGCCGGGCTGGTGTGGAAGACGCCCACGGCCGACCTGGAGACCCTGGATCCGGGCAAGCCCGACGAGGACGCGCTCGGTGTCACCTACGACGACATCGACGACTTCCTGGAGGGGAAGCCGGTCGCGGAGGCCGCCTTCGCCACGATCGTCCGCCGCTACGGCCTCACCGAGCACAAGCGACAGCTGCCGATCGCCCCCTGACCGCTCCGTGGGCGGCGCGCCGCCGCCCATCGGTGGATCCTGGAAGGGGACCTCGCCGGAGGGCCCCAGAAGGGAGTGAGCCATGTTCGGCGAGACCTCTGCGTTCAGCGGCTTCTCGGTCGACGACCTCGACGCCGCCCGGCGCTTCTACGGGGAGACCCTCGGTCTGAAGGTGGAGGAGCAGGGCGACGGGGAGACGCGGATGCTCTTCCTGACCCTGGCCGGCGGCGCCCGGGTCCTCCTCTACCCCAAGGCCGACCACGCCCCCGCGAGCTTCACCGTCCTCAACTTCGTGGTCGACGACATCGACCGGGCCGTGGACGAGCTGACCGGGCGCGGAGTGACCCTGGAGCGCTACCCCGGCTTCGAGGCCGACGGCAAGGGCGTCGTGCGGGCCGGGGGCGGACCGGCCATCGCCTGGTTCAAGGACCCGGCGGGCAACGTGCTGTCGGTCCTCCAGGACCGCGGCTGACGGACCCGAACGGCCCGGCCCGGGTGCGCGGACGCCCCGTACCGCCTCGAATGGGAGGGTGACCGCGCCGCCCGACGACTGCCTCGCCCGCAACGAGTGGATCTGCGGCGACTACCTCTCCACCCGCCGCGAGATCCTCGCGGACGCCGTCGTCCAGCACCTCCAGCTGACCGTCGTGTCCGTCGCCCTGGGCCTGCTGCTCGCCCTGCCCCTCGCGGTCGCGGCCCGCCGCTGGCGCTGGGCGGCCGGCCCCGTCCTCGGGATCACCACCCTGCTGTACACGATCCCGGCGCTCGCGATGTTCTCGCTGCTCCTGCCCGTGTACGGCCTCTCGGCCGCGCTCGTCGTGGCCGGACTCGTCCTGTACTCGCTCACGCTGCTCGTGCGGAACATCCTCGCCGGGCTCCGCGCCGTCCCCGAGGAGACCCGGCAGGCCGCGCGCGGCCTCGGGTACGGGCCCGTGCGCCTGCTGCTCACCGTCGAACTGCCGCTCGCCCTGCCCGCCGCCATGGCCGGGCTCCGGATCGCCACCGTCTCCGCCGTCTCGCTCGTCACCATCGGCGCGATCGTCGGCCACGGCGGCCTCGGCAACCTGATCTACTCCGGGATGAACACCTACTTCAAGGCCCAGGTCCTCACCGCCTCGGCCCTCTGCGTCCTCATCGCCGTCGCCGCCGACCTGCTCCTCCTCGGCGCGCAGCGGCTGCTGACCCCCTGGACCCGTGGGCGGGGCGCGTGACCACCCTCGCCGACACCTGGTCCTGGCTCACCACCTCCGCCAACTGGTCCGGCGAGAACGGCGTCTGGCACCGGCTCGGCGAGCACCTGTTCCTCACCGTCGTCTGCCTCGCCCTCAGCTGCGCGATCGCCCTGCCCGCGGCGCTCGTCCTCGGCCACCTCGGCAAGGGCGGCGCGCTCGCCGTGAACCTCTCCAACATGGGCCGGGCCGTGCCCACCTTCGCCGTCCTCGTCCTGCTGCTGCTCAGCCCGATCGGCTCGTACGGCTCCTGGCCGACGGTCATCGCCCTCGTCCTGTTCGCCGTGCCCCCGCTGCTCACCAACGCCTACGTGGGGATGCGGGGCGTCGACGCCGATGTCGTACGGGCCGCCCGGGGCATGGGCATGACGGGCGGCCAGACCCTCGCCCGGGTCGAACTCCCGCTCGCGCTGCCGCTGGTCCTCACCGGCGTACGGATCGCCGCCGTCCAGCTGGTCGCCACCGCGACCGTCGCGGCCCTGGCGGGCGGTGGCGGGCTCGGCCGGATCATCACCGCCGGGTTCAACCTCGCCTCGACCCCGCAGGTCGTCGCGGGCGCGTGTCTCGTCGCGGCCCTCGCCCTGCTCGTGGAGGGCGTCTTCGAGGGCGTCCGGCGCCTGACCCCCGCGGGGGTACGGGGGAGCGGCGCGTGAGCACCCCGGCCCGTGCCTCGGCCCCCTCCCGACCCCCCGCCACCGCCGGGACCCGCCTCCCCGCGGCCCCGGCCGCCCTCGTTCTCCTCCTGGCGGTCTGCGCAGGCTGCGGCGCCGGCCCGGCCCTGGAGGACCAGGGCGAGGTCACCGCCCCGCCCGGCGACAGCCGCCGGCTGACCGTGGGCTCGGCCGGGTTCACCGAGAGCGACCTGCTGGCGCAGATGTACGTCCTGCTGCTCCAGGACGCCGGTTACGGGACGAAGATCCTCTCGGTCACCAACCGCGAGTTGTACGAACCGGCCCTCGAACGGGGCCAGATCGACGTCGTGCCGGAGTACGCGGCGACCTTCGCCGACTGGCTGAACGCCAAGGCCCACGGGCCGGACGCGCCGACCGTCGGCTCACCCGACCGGGCCGCCACCATGACGGCGCTCCGGGCGCTCGCCGCCCCGCGCGGGCTGACCGTCCTCGACCCGGGCGAGGCCGTCGACCAGAACGCCTTCGCGGTGACCGCCGTCTTCGCCGCCGAGCACGGGCTGAAGACCCTGAGCGACCTCGGCGCCACCGGTCTCCCCGTACGGCTCGCGGCGGGCGACGAGTGCGTCCGGCGGCCGTACTGCGCCCCCGGTCTGAAGGAGGTCTACGGGATCGACGTGACCGCGGTGGACCCGAAGGGTGTCGGCACCACCCCGGCCAAGCAGGCCGTCCAGAACGGCCAGGACCAGTTGGTGCTGACCACGACCACCGACGCGACGCTCGACGAGTTCGGGCTCGTCCTGCTCGCGGACGACAGGAACCTGCAGAACGCCGACCACATCGTCCCCGTGGTCAACCGGGCCCGCGCCGGAGGCGGGGGCGTCACCGGGGCGCTCGGCCGTCTCAACCCGGTCCTGACCACGGAGGATCTCGCGCACCTCAACGAACAGGTGGACAGCTGGCGACGTCTGCCGCAGGACGTGGCGCGCGACTACCTCGTGGGCAAAGGCCTCCTGAGGGACCGTCCCGACCGACCTGCAAGGTCAGCCCGCTGAACAGCGTCTCCTGCCCTGACTCTTGCGGGGCGCCCACGACCCTGCTATTCATCCGTTAGGAAAGTTTCCTTCCAGTCGAAGGTTCCTGAACCCGATCCTCCATCCCCACCCTCGTTCGTCGTACCGGGAGACCCCCATGACTTCGGCACGATCCGCACGACCCCTCCGTTCCCGGATCCGGCCCGGCACCCGCCGCCTCGGCGTCGCCGGAACCGCCCTCGGAGCCCTGCTCCTCGGCCTCGCCACCGCCCCGACCACCGCCGGCGCCGCCCCCGTCACCCCGCAGCCGGCGAGGTCCGCCGTCGCCAAGGCCCCCGCCGCGGCCACCCCCGCCTCGATCAACGGACAGCTCAAGGTCTGCGGCACCAAGCTCTGCAACCAGTACGGCAAGCCGATCCAGCTCCGCGGCATGTCCAGCCACGGCACCCAGTGGTACAGCCAGTGCCTGACCGGCGGCTCCCTCGACGCCCTCGCCAAGGACTGGAACGCCGACGTCCTGCGCGTCTCCACATACGTCCAGGAGGAGGGCTACGAGACCGACCCCCGCAAGTACACCGACCTCGTGCACTCCCTCATCGAGCAGGCCACCGCGCGCGGCATGTACGTGATCGTCGACTGGCACATGCTCGACCCGGGCGACCCGCACTACAACCTCGCCCGCGCCAAGACCTTCTTCACCGAGATCGCCCAGCGCCACGGAGCCAAGACCAACCTGCTCTACGAGATCGCCAACGAGCCCAACGGCGTCTCCTGGTCCCGGATCAAGAGCTACGCCGAGAAGCTCATCCCGGTCATCCGCGCCAAGGACGCCGACACCCCGATCCTCGTCGGCACGCGCGCGTGGTCCTCGTTCGGCGTCTCCGACGGCGCGAACGAGTCCGAGGTCGTGTCCAACCCCGTGAACGCCACCAACATCATGTACACCTACCACTTCTACGCGTACTCGCACCGGCAGGAGTACCTCGACACCCTCTCCCGCGCCGCCGCCAAGCTGCCCGTCTTCGTCACCGAGTTCGGCACCCAGAACTACGCCGGCGAGGGCAGCAACGACTTCGCGATGTCGCAGAAGTACCTCGACCTGATGGCCGCCAAGAAGATCAGCTGGGTCAACTGGAACTTCTCCGACGACGAGCGCACCGGTGCGGTCTTCAAGACCGGCACCTGTGACGACGGCGGCCCCTGGACCGGCACCGGCTCGCTGAAGCCCGCCGGTGTCTGGATCCGGGACCGCGTCAGGACCCCGGACGACTTCCCCACCTCCTGACGCCCCCACCGCGCGACCCGGCCGGCTGACACACCCGGCCGCCTCCTGAGGCGCCCCGCCTCCGGTACGCCCCCGCCGTGTGATCCACTGTCCTCGCGGGGGCGTACCGAACAGGAGCAGGAACACCGTGACCACCTTCCGGCAGCCGGGACTCGTCCTCACCGACCACCGCTTCCCCGTCCCCCTCGACCACTCCCGCCCCGACGGCGAGCGCATCGAGGTCTTCGGCCGTGAGGTCGTCGCGGCCGGTCGCGACGGAGCGGACCGGGACCGGCTCCCGTGGCTGCTCTACCTGGAGGGCGGCCCCGGCTTCGGCGCCCGCCGCTTCATCGGCCCGCAGGCCTGGCTCGGCCGCGCCGTCGAGGAGTTCCGCGTCCTCCTCCTCGACCAGCGCGGGACCGGCCGCTCCACCCCCGCCAACCGCCAGACCCTGCCCCTGCGCGGCACCCCGGCCGAGCAGGCCGACCACCTCGCCCACTTCCGCGCCGACTCGATCGTCAAGGACTGCGAACTCATCCGCCGACGCCTCACCGGCGGCGCCCCCTGGACCGTCCTCGGCCAGAGCTTCGGCGGCTTCTGCGCCACCCACTACCTCTCCACCGCCCCCGAGGGCCTGGAAAGGGTCCTCGTCACCGGCGGCCTGCCCTCCCTCGACGCCACCGCCGACGAGGTCTACCGCGCCGCCTACCCCCGTATCCGGCGCAAGAACGAAGCCCACTTCGTCCGCTACCCGCAGGACGCCGAACGGGCCCGCGCCATCGCCGCCCACCTCCTCGACCGCGAGGTGACCCTGCCCGGCGGCGGTCGGCTCACCGCCGAGGCCTTCCAGTCCCTCGGCATCCTCCTCGGCTCGGGCGACGGCACCCACCAGCTCCATCTGCTCCTCGAAGGCGCGTTCATCCCCACCACCGGCGGCCCCGACCTCTCCGACGCCTTCCTGGAGCAGGTCCAGGCCCATCTGTCGTTCGCCGGTCATCCGCTTTACGCCGTGCTCCACGAGGCCATCTACGCCCAGGGCCAGGGCCCCACCGACTGGGCCGCCGAGCGGGTCCGCGCCGAGCACCCCGAGTTCGACGCCCGCGCCGCGCTGGCCGACGGTCGGCCGTTCCTCTTCACCGGCGAGTCCGTCCACCCCTGGCACTTCACCACCGACCCCGCCCTGCGCCCCCTGCGCGACACCGCCGAACTCCTCGCCGCGCGCACCGACTGGGCGCCGCTCTACGACCCCGAGCGCCTCGCGGCCAACCGGGTCCCCGTCGCCGCCGCCGTCTACCACGACGACATGTACGTGGACACCGACCACTCCCTGGACACCGCGCGCGCGATCCGCGGCCTGCGGACCTGGGTGACGGACGAGTTCGAGCACGACGGGCTGCGGGCCGGCGGCCCCCGCGTACTCGACCGGCTGCTGGCCGTCTCCCGGGGCGAGCTCTGATCGCTCCGGCCACCCCCGCATAGGATGCGGCGGGCGTCCGGGCGAACGAGCACGGACGCCGGGAGCACGAGGGGGTCCGGATGGCGGGACGCGAGACACCGGCATCGGGCCGGGAGCTGAAGTTCCGGGCCCTCATGGCCGAACTGCGGCGCGGCATCCTCGACGGCACCTGGCCGCCCGGCAGCAAGCTCCCCACCGAACGCGCCCTCGCCACCGAGACCGGACTGTCGGTCACGACCGTCCGCCGCGCCTACGAGGACCTCGTCGCCCTCGGCCTCGTCGAACGACGCCAGGGCGCCGGCACCTTCTCCGCCCACCGCCCCGAACGGGACGGCACGGGCCGGCGGATCGTCGGCGTCCTCGTCCCCGACACCACCTTCTACTACCCCCGGGTGCTCCAGGGCATCGAGAGGGAACTCGCGGCGGCCGGCGCCCGGCTGGTCCTCGCCTGCTCCCACTACGACCCCGACGAGGAGGACGCCGCCGTCGAACGCCTCCTCTCCGCCGGCGTCCACGGCCTCCTCCTCGTCCCCGGCCTGCACACCGCCACCGACCCCGGACGACGCGTCGAGGAACTCCTCGCCCTGCCCGTCCCCGCCGTCCTCGTCGAACGCCGCCTGGCCGCCCACGGCCCCGGCGACCCCACCGAGCACGTCTGCACCGACCACGAGGGCGGCGCCTACGACGCGGTCCGCCACCTCCACGCCCTCGGCCACCGGCGGCTCGGCCTGGTCGCCCGTACCGACGCGCCCACCACCGCCCCCATCGACTCCGGCTTCGCCCGCGCCCTCCACGACCTCGGACTGCCCGAGGCGCCGCCCCCCGAGCGGGACGTGATGGCCCACTGGGACCCCGACCGCGCCAACCGGGCTCTCGCCGCACTGCGCGCCGCCGGGGTCACCGCCGCTCTCTGCTTCGGCGACCGGGAGGCCGCGCTGCTGCTGGCCGCGGCCCGCCGCGCCGGGGTCCGCGTCCCGGAGGACCTCGCCCTGATCAGCTACGACAACGAGTTCGCCGACATCGCCGAGACCCCGCTGACGGCCGTGTCCCCGCCCAAGTACCAGCTCGGCCGGCTCGCCGCGCAGATCCTGCTCCGCCGGCTCGCCGAGGGCGAGGCCGCCCCGCTCCACCAGGTGCAGCTGCGCCCCCGGCTGGTCGTCCGGGCCTCCTGCGGGGGACGGCCGGGAACCGGCGGCGCGCGAAAGTCCAAGTGATGGTCCGGCATTGCTCATGGAGTGCTCCCGACGACTGCCGGTAGAACTCGGTCCGGGGCCCCGCGGGGGAGCCCTGCGAGGAGAGGACCCGACATGAGCACCCACGTCAGCGCGGAGATCGCCGGCCAGCCCGACTGCTGGCGCCGTGCCGCCGAGATCGCGGACCGGCACGCCGAACCGCTCCCCACCCGCGGCGAGCGCGTCGCGGTGGTCGGCTGCGGCACCTCGTACTTCATCGCCCGCGCCTACGCCGCCCTGCGCGAGTCCCTCGGCGCGGGCGAGACCGACGCCTTCCCGGCCTCCGACTCCACACCGCTCGGCCGCGGCTACGACCGGATCGTGGCCCTCACCCGCTCCGGCACCACGACGGAGGTCGGGGACCTGCTCGCCCGCGCGGCGGGGAGCATCCCCACGCTCGTGCTCACCGGCGTGCCCGACAGCCCGGCCGGCCGGCTTGCCGACCGGGTGATCGACCTCGGCTTCGCAGACGAACGCTCCGTCGTCCAGACCCGGTTCGCGACCACGGCCCTCCAACTCCTGCGCGCGGGCCTCGGGGTGGACCTGACGTCCTCGATCGCCGACGCCGAACTCGTGCTGTACGAGCGGCTGCCCGCCGCCTGGGAGCGGCGCGGCCAGTTCACCTTCCTCGGCACCGGCTGGACCGTGGGCCTCGCCGACGAGGCGGCGCTCAAACTCCGCGAGGTGGCCCGTGCCTGGACGGAGTCGTACGCGGCGATGGAGTACCGCCACGGCCCGATCAGCATCAGCGACCGGTCCAGCCTCGTCTGGTGCCTCGGCCCCGCCCCCTCCGGGCTGCGGGACGAAGTGGAGTCCACCGGCGCCCTGTTCGCCGCCGACGCGATCGACCCGGTCGCCGCGCTCGTCCGCGCCCAGCGGCTCGCGGTCGCCCTCGCGGACCGGCGCGGGCTCAACCCCGACCGGCCCCGGAACGTCTCGCGTTCGGTGATCCTTTCCGGAGCGTTCCGACCGACCGCCGCGGAGGCGGCCCGTATCCTGCGGGCATGACCGGAACCGATGTCACGGACCTCGCGGAGATGCCCGGCGACTGGCAGCGCGCCCTCGCCGTCGTCGCCCACCCCGACGACCTGGAGTACGGCTGCGCGGCGGCCGTCGCCGAGTGGACCGACGCCGGCAAGGAGGTCGTGTACGTCCTCGCCACCCGTGGCGAGGCCGGCATCGACACCCTCGCCCCCGACGTCTGCGGCCCGCTGCGTGAGCGCGAGCAGCGGGACAGCGCCGCCGTCGTCGGCGTGGACACCGTCGAGTTCCTCGACCACCGCGACGGGACCATCGAGTACGGGCTGGGGCTGCGCCGTGACATCGCGGCAGCGATCCGCCGCCACCGCCCGGAACTCGTCCTCACCCTCAACCACCGGGACACCTGGGGCGGCGGCCCCGGCGCCCCCTGGAACACCCCGGACCACCTGGCCGTCGGCCGTGCCACGCTCGACGCGGCGGCCGACGCCGGAAACCGCTGGATCTTCCCCGAACTCACCGAGCGGGGGCTCGACCCCTGGAACGGTGTGCGCTGGGTGGCGGTCGCGGCCTCCAGCACCCCGACGCACGCCGTCGACGCGAGCGGGGGCCTGGACCGGGCGATCCGCTCGCTCCTCTGCCACCGCGCCTACATCGAGGCCCTGACGGACGAGGACCCGGAGGAGTACGTCCGCTCCTTCCTCACCGGCGCGACGGGCCGCGCCGCCGACCGCTTCGGCGGCCGGCCCGCGGTGGCCTTCGAACTCTTCGCCCGCTGACGGAGCACGGCCCGGCCGCCCCGGGGCGGAGGGGGGCTGAACTCGGCGGCGGCCGGGTCAGCCCGTCGGCGCGGGCTTGAGGACCGCGAAGGGCGCCCCGAAGGGGTCGGCGAGCCAGGCGATGCGGCCCACGTCCGGGATGTCGGCCGCCGGCATCAGGACCGAACCGCCGTTGCCCTGCGCGGCTGCCGCCATCGCGTCGGCGTCCTTCACCGCGAAGTACGGGATCCAGCGCGGTGTGTCGCTCTGGAGCTCGGCGGCGCCGCCGAAGGAGGCGTCCTGCTGGTCGCCCTCGGCCGTGGAGACGACCCGGTACGTCATGCCCGGTGTCTCCATCTCCGCCCAGCGCCAGCCGAACAGGCCCCTGTAGAAGCCGAGGACGGCCTCCGGGTCGTGGACGTGCAGCTCCACCCAGAGCAGGGTGTTCGGCGACGAGGTCCGTTCGAGGCCCTGGGTGGTGCCCGGCTGCCAGACGGCGAACTCCGCGCCGCCCGGGTCGGTGAGGGCGGCCATCCGCCCCGCCGCCATGACGTCGATGGCCGGCGCCCGCACGGTGCCGCCCGCCGACTCGGCGGCCTTCTGGGTGGCGTCCGCGTCCGGGGTCCGGAAGTAGACCGTCCAGGCGCTGTGCGCGCCCTCCTCGGTGAGCGGGCCGAGCGCGGCGACCGTACGCCCGTCCTGCTGGAAGAAGCCGTAGCCCCCGGCCTCGGGGCCCGCCGAGCGGAACTCCCAGCCGAGGACGGCGCCGTAGAAGGCCGCCGCCGCGTCGGTGTCGGGGCTGCCGAGGTCGAGCCAGCAGGGCGAACCCTTGGTGAACTGCGTACCGAGCATGGGAGGTGTCCCGTCCTTCCGTCGTCCGTCACTGCCGGGACCGCGCCGCCGGCTTCTCCGGCATTTCGGCCACCATGACCGATCCTCGTCGCTCGCCCCTGACCGCGCAGCCGCAGCCCCACGGGTTCATCCGGTCGGCCGACCGGTCCCGTCCTCCCGCCGGAGTGCCACCGCGGCCTCCAGATCGGCGAAGACCAGCTCGCCGTTGAGCGCGGCGCCGGCCCGGTACCCCCGGCTGACCGCGTTGACCACCTGCTCCTGCGGGCCGGTCACGTTCCCGGCCGCCCACACACCGGGCACGCTCGTCCGGCCCGTCTCGTCCACCGCCACGAACTCGCCGAAGGGGGTGGTGCGCAGCTCGGCGCCGAGCCGCCGCAGCATCCCGTCCCTGGGCGCGAGGCGCGAGGCGGCGGCGAACACCGTCGAGCGGGCCACGGTCCGGCCGTCGGCGAGCCGCACCCCGGTCAGCCGGTCGTCCTCCACCGCGAGCCCCGTCACCTCGCCCCGCTCGATCCGGACGCCCGCCGCGTCGAGGAGGGCCGCCTCGTGCTCGGAGGGCTCGGCGGCGGTGTGCAGGAACAGGGTCACGTCCTTCGACCAGTGCGCGACCATGAGCGCCTGGTGGGCGGTCATCGTCGGATGGGCGATGACGCCGAAGGCCCCGTCGCGGACCTCCCAGCCGTGGCAGTAGGGGCAGTGCAGCACGTCACGGCCCCATCGTCCGGCGAGCCCGTCGATCGCGGGCAGCTCGTCGAGGAGCCCGGTGGTGACGACGAGCCCGCGCGCGCTCACCGTGCCGCCGTCCGCCAGGGTGAGGGTGAAGCCGCCGTGCCCGTCGGGTGCCGCGTCCGTCACCTCACCGGTCCGGAAGCCGACCCCGTACTCCGCGATCTCGGCCCGCCCGGCCGCGAGGAAGTCCGCCGGGCTCATGCCGTCCTGGGACAGGACGCCCTGCATGTGCGCGGCGGGAGCGTTGCGCGGCTCCCCGGCGTCGACCACCAGGGTCCTGCGCCGTGACCGGCCCAGGATCAGGGCGGCGCTGAGCCCGGCCGCGCCCCCGCCGATCACCAGGGCCTCGTAGTCGTACGTGTCGTCCAGATGCGCGTTCATACGGCGAGAGTCGCCCGGACCCGGAGGTACAGCAAGCTGTGTTGCTGTTTCTGCAACACTGGAGACATGACCGAAGACGACCGCATAGACGCCGTCCTGAACGAGGTCGGGCCCCGCCTCCGCCGCGTCCGCCGCGACCGGGGCGTCACCCTCGCCGAACTCTCCGCCGCCACCGGCATCTCCGTCAGCACCCTGTCCCGCCTGGAGTCCGGACAGCGCAGACCCAGCCTGGAACTCCTGCTGCCGCTCGCCCGTGCCCATCAGGTCCCGCTCGACGAACTCGTCGGCGCCCCCGCCGCCGGCGACCCGAGGGTCAAGGCCAAGCCGATCGTCCGCAACGGCCGCACGATGTTCCCGCTGACCCGGCAGCCCGGTGGCCTCCAGGCGTACAAGGTGATCCAGGAGGAGACCCAGGGGGAGCCGGACCCGCGCGTCCACGAGGGATACGAATGGCTCTACGTACTCTCCGGGAGGCTCCGGCTGGTCCTCGGCGAGCACGACGTCGTCCTCGCCGCGGGGGAGGCGGCCGAGTTCGACACGCGCGTCCCGCACTGGTTCGGCCCGACGCCCGACGGGCCGGTGGAGTTCCTGAGCCTGTACGGGCCGCAGGGGGAGCGGATGCACGTCAGGGCCCGCCCGAAGAAGTCCGGCTGAGGCGTTCCCCCCAAGGCAAGCGACCGCTTAGTATGCAACCGACCGCTCGGTACGGAGGAGGCTTCCGGATGCAGGCATGGCGTGTGTACGAGAACGGGGAACCGGCCGCGGTGATGCGCCGCGAGGAGGTGGACGCGCCCACGCCGGGCGACCGTCAGGTCCTCCTCAGGGTCCGCGCCGCGAACGTCAACTTCCCCGACGCCCTGCTCTGCCGCGGCCACTACCAGGTCCGCCCCCCGCTGCCCTTCACCCCCGGCGTCGAGGTCTGCGCCGAGACCGAGGACGGCCGCAGGGTCATCACCACCACCGCCCTCCCGCACGGCGGCTTCGCCGAACTCGTGCTCGCCGACGCGGCCGGACTGCTCCCAGCCCCCGAGTCGCTCGACGACGCGGAGGCCGCCGCCCTCCACATCGGCTACCAGACCGGCTGGTTCGGCCTGCACCGCCGAGCCGCCCTTCAGCCGGGCGAGACCCTCCTCGTCCACGCGGCGGCCGGCGGCGTCGGCAGCGCCGCCGTCCAGCTCGGCAAGGCCGCGGGCGCCACCGTGATCGGCGTCGTCGGCGGGCCCGGGAAGGCGGCCGTCGCCCGCGCACTGGGCTGCGACCTCGTCATCGACCGACGCTCCGAGGACGTCGTCGCCACCGTCAAGGCCGCGACCGGCGGACGCGGCGCCGACGTGATCTACGACCCCGTCGGCGGCGAGGCCTACCAGCAGTCCGCCAAATGCGTCGCCTTCGAGGGCCGGATCGTGATCGTCGGCTTCGCCGGCGGCACCGTCCCCGCCCCAGCGCTCAACCACGCCCTGGTGAAGAACTACGCGGTCCTCGGCCTCCACTGGGGCCTCTACGCGGCGAAGGACCCGGCCTCGATCGCGCGCTGCCACGAGACCCTGACCGAGTACGCGGCCAAGGGCCTCATCAGGCCGCTCATCGGCGAGCGCGTCCCCTTCGCGGGCGCGGCCGACGCCGTCCAGCGCGTCGCCGACGGCACCACCACCGGCCGCCTGGTCGTCCTCCCGGAAGAAGTCCACGCATGACCGGCGCCGAGGAACTGCGCGCACTCGCCAGGAAACTGCTGGCCGAGCACCCGCCCGCCGACACCGACCGCACCGACTTCCTCCGCGCCCGCTTCGACGCCGGACTCGCCTGGGTGCACTACCCCGTCGGCCTCGGCGGACTCGACGCGCCCCGCGCGCTCCAGTCCGTCGTCGACGCCGAACTCGCCGCCGCCGGCGCCCCCGACAACGACCCACGCAGGATCGGCATCGGCCTCGGCATGGCCGCCCCCACCGTCCTCGCCCACGGCTCCGACGAGGTCAAGCGCCGCTTCCTCCGGCCCCTCTGGGTCGGTGAGGAGGTCTGGTGCCAGCTCTTCAGCGAGCCCGGAGCCGGCTCCGACCTCGCCGCGCTCGCCACCCGGGCCGTCCGGGACGACGCGGGGGACTGGATCGTCGACGGACAGAAGGTGTGGACCTCCAGCGCCCACGTCGCCCGCTGGGCCATCCTCATCGCCCGCACCGACCCGGACGCCCCCAAGCACCGGGGCATCACCTACTTCGTCTGCGACATGACCGACCCCGGCGTGGAGGTCCGGCCGCTGCGCCAGATCACCGGCGAGGCCGAGTTCAACGAGGTCTTCCTCACCGGCGTCCGCATCCCCGACTCCCACCGCCTCGGCGGGGTCGGCGACGGCTGGCGGGTCGCGCAGACCACCCTCATGAACGAGCGGGTCTCCATCGGCGGCGCCCGCATCCCGCGCGAGGGCGGCATGATCGGGAAGGCCGCCACGACCTGGCGCGAACGCCCCGAGCTGCGCACCCACGACCTGCACCGGCGCCTCCTCGACCTGTGGGTCGACGCCGAGGTGGCCAGGCTGTCCGGGGAGCGGCTGCGGCAGCAGCTCGTCGCGGGCCGCCCCGGCCCCGAGGGCAGCGCGATGAAACTGGCCTTCGCCCGGCTCAACCAGGCCATCAGCGGTCTGGAGGTCGAACTCCTCGGCGAAGAAGGCCTGTTGTACGGGCAATGGGAGATGCGCCGCCCCGAACTCGTCGACTTCACCGGCCGCGACGCGGGCTACCGCTATCTGCGGTCCAAGGGCAACTCGATCGAGGGCGGTACGAGCGAGGTGCTGCTCAACATCGTCGCCGAGCGGGTCCTCGGACTGCCGCCGGAGCCCCGCAACGACAAGGACGTCGCCTGGAAGGACCTGGCCCGATGAAACAACCGACGGAGCCGACGGAACAGCCGCTGGACCTCCTTCACTCCGAGACCGAGGAGGATCTGCGGGCGGCCGTCCGCGCGCTGCTCGCGGACCGGGCCGGGCACCAGGCGGTCCTCGGCCGGATCGAGACGGGCGACCCGTACCTCCCCGGTCTGTGGAAGTCCCTCGCCGCCGACATGGGCGCCGCCGGCCTCCTCGTCCCCGAGAAGCTCGGCGGCCAGGGCGCGAGCCACCGGGAGGCCGCCGTCGTCCTGGAGGAGCTGGGCCGTACGGTGACCCCGCTGCCGTATCTGACGAGCGCGGTGGTGGCCACCGAGACGCTGCTCGCCCTGGCGGAGCGGAGCCGGGAGACGGGGAGCCGGAAGGGCGAGGACCGGGAGGCGGTGAGCCAGGAGGTGGCCGGACTGCTCGCGGACCTCGCGAGCGGGCGCACGGTCGCGGTGCTCGCCGTACCGCTGTCGACGGCGCCCGGGGCGGAACTCCCGCCCACCGTCCCCGCCACCGACTCCGTCTCCGGTGTCGCCGACGCTGTCGCCGCCGACCTGTTCCTCGTCCCGCGCCCCGACGGTCTGTACGCCGTGCCGGCCGCGGCGGCGACCGTCGTGCCGCAGAGCCCGCTCGACCTCACCCGCCCGCTCGCCACCGTCACCACCCGAGCCGGGAGCGGCACCCGCCTCGCGGGCCCCGATGCCTCCCGGGCGGCGGTCCGGCGCGGACTGCTCGCCGGGGCCGGTCTGCTCGCCTCCGAGCAGCTCGGCCTCGCCGAGTGGTGCCTTGAGGAGACCGTCCGGTACACCCGCGAGCGCCACCAGTTCAACCGTCCGGTCGGCTCCTTCCAGGCCCTCAAGCACCGCATGGCGCAGCTCTGGCTGGATCTCGTCGGGGCCAGGGCGGCGGCCCGCGCCGCCGCCGATGCCCTCGCCACCGGGCGCGGTGACGCCCCGCTGCTGGTGGCCGTCGCCCAGGCGTACTGCTCCAAGACGGCCGTCCGGGCCGCCGAGGAGTGCGTACAGCTGCACGGCGGGATCGGGATGACATGGGAGCACCCGGCGCACCTGGCGCTGAAGCGGGCCAAGTCCGACCAGATCGCCCTGGGGTCGGCGGGCCGCCACCAGGACGCGATCGCGGCCCTGGTCGGCCTGGAGCCCCCTCGGTAGGCCCCGCGAGGAGCCCCGCGCAGGCCCCCGGGTGAGCCCTGGGTAAGGGGCCCCTATGTTCACACCCCTTTACATACTGTTTAATTGCGAGCTGTTCGCAACAACAGTTGATCTCCAAGAGGGGTGTGGACACGATGACCGCCCGATCCGTCCGCGGCGCGGCCGCCGCGACACTCGCGGGGACCTTCGCGCTCACCGCGGCGGCCTGCACGAACCCCGGCAGCACCGCCGGAGGCTCCGGCGGACCCAAGGATTCCGCGGTCGTCGGCATCGCCTACGAGCCCGAGACCCTCAGCCCCCTCCTCGGCTACGGCAAGGACGGCAATTCCAAGATCTTCGACGGGCTGCTCGCCTTCGACGCCGACATGAAGCTGAAGCCGGCGCTCGCCACGAAGCTGCCCCGGATCACCGCCGACGGGCTCACCTACACGTACACCCTCCGCAAGGGCGTCACCTTCAGCGACGGTGCCCCCTTCACGGCCGAGGACGTCGTCTTCACGTACCGGACGATCCTCGACCCGAGGACGAACAACCCCTCCCGCACCGAACTCGACGCCCTCAAGAGCGTCGAGGCGACCGGCGAGGACACCGTCGTCTTCCACCTCAAGTACCCCTACGCGCCCTTCGCCCAGCGCACCGTCCACGCCATCGCCCCCGAGCACGTCGCCGCCCAGCAGGACGTCAACACCGGCGCCTTCACCACGAAGCCGATAGGCACAGGACCGTACGTCCTCACCGGCTGGTCCAAGGGCGAGAAGCTCAGCTTCAAGGTCAACCCGTCCTACTGGAACGGCGCGCCCGCGGTGAAGAAGTTCACCATGGCGATCATCAAGGACGACGACGTCCGCGCCACCCGGCTGCGCGCCGGGGACCTCGACGGCGCCGTCCTGCCGCCCAACCTCGCCGCCGGGTTCAAGGACGACAAGGCGAAGAAGACCTGGACGGCCAAGACCTACGACTACCGCACGGTCACCCTCCCCACCCACCACCAGGTCACCGGCGACACCGCCGTCCGCCGCGCCCTCGACCTCGCCGTCGACCGGCAGACCATGGTCGACAAGATCCTCGAAGGCACCGGGAAGCCCGCGTACGGACCCGTCCCCACCGACAGCCCCTGGTTCGCGAAGGGCACCGAGCGCCGCCACGACCTCGCCGGCGCGCAGAAGATCCTCGACGAGGCCGGCTGGAAGCCCGGCCCCGACGGCGTCCGCGTCAGGAACGGCGTCCGCGCCGCCTTCCCGCTCTGGTACCTCTCCGGCGACAAGCTCCGCCAGGACCACGCCCTCGCCTACGTCTCCGACGCCAAGAAGGCGGGCATCGACATCACCGCCCAGGCCGGCACCTGGGAGGTCATCGAACCCCGGATGAAGACCGACGCCGTCCTCGCGGGCGGCGGCTCGCCCGGCGACCCCGACTTCGACCAGTACCTGCTGCTCAGGTCCACCCTCGCCGGAGACGGCTTCAACAACATGGCCTGGTACGACAACAAGACCGTCGACCGCGCCCTCGACGAGGGCCGCCGCACCGACGACCTCACCGAGCGCCGCGCCGCCTACGACACCGTCCAGCGCGAACTGGTGAAGAACCCCGGCTACACCTTCCTCACCCACATCGACCACCTCTACGTCATGAACGACGCCTGGGACGGCCCCAGCACCCAGACCGAGCCCCACGACCACGGACTCGCCTCCGGCCCCTGGTGGAACGTCGAGAGCTGGAAGCCGAAGCAGGCCGGAGCGACGCAGAAGTGAAGCGCCGCCTCCCCTGGGGGGCCATGGCACGGATGACGGGACGGCGCGCCCTCGCCGCCGTCCCCGTCCTCCTCGCCGTCACCCTCGCGGTGTTCGCCGTCGCCGAAGCCTCCCCCTTCGACCCCGTCAAGGCCTACGCCGGTACCGCCGGACTCACCGCCTCGCGGGAGAACCTCGACCAGCTCCGCGCCAACCTCGGCGTCGACCGGCCCCTCCTCACCCGCTGGTGGGAGTGGCTCGCCTCGGCCCTCACCGGCGACCTCGGCGACTCCGCCGTCATGCGCCGCCCCGTAGCCGAGGTCATCGGCGAACGCCTCGGCTGGTCCGTCCTCCTCGCCGTCACCGCCTTCCTCGTCGCCATCGCGCTCGGCACCCTCCTCGGTGTCCTCGCCGGGCGCCGCCGCGGCGGCCTCGTCGACCGGGCCGTCAGCTCCGTCGCGTACACCCTGGAAGCCGCCCCCGCGTTCTGGCTCGGCCTCCTCGCCATCTGGTTCTTCGCCCTGAAGCTCGGCGCCCTGCCCGCCGGAGGACTCACCGACACCGGCAGCGACACCGTCACCGCCGACCAGGTCGCCCGCCACCTCGTGCTGCCCGCGCTCGTCCTCGGCGTCTCCCAGCTGCCCTGGTTCTTCCTGTACGTCCGCCAGGGCGTCGGCGACGCCCTCGACGAGGACCCCGTGCGCGGCGCCCGCGCCCGCGGCCTGCGCGAACGCACCGTCCTCACCGGCCACGCCCTCCGCTCCGGAATGCTGCCCATGCTCACACTCGTCGGCTCCCGCGTCCCCGAACTCATCACCGGCGCGCTGCTCGTGGAGACCGTCTTCAGCTGGCCCGGCATCGCCGCCGCCACCGTCCAGGCCGCCACCTCCGTGGACTTCCCGCTGCTCGCGGCCCTCACCGTGCTCGCTACCGCAGCCGTCCTCCTCGGCAACCTCCTCTCCGACCTCCTCTACGGACTCGCCGACCCGAGGGTGGGCTTCGATGGCTGACCCGCGCACCCACCGCCTACGACTCTGGAGCTCCGCCCTCGTCGTCGGCGTGATCCTCCTCGCCGTCCTCCTCGTGCCCCCGCTCGTCCAGCTCGACGAACAGGCCGTCGACCTCTCCCGCAAGCTCCTCCCGCCCTCCTGGGAACACCCCTTCGGCACCGACGACCTCGGCCGCGACCTCCTGCTGCGCTGCGTCTACGGCCTGCGGATCTCTCTCCTCGTCGGCCTCGTCGCCGCCCTCGTCGCCACCGTCGTCGGCACCGCCGTGGGCGCGGCGGCCGGGGCGCTCGGCGGCTGGACCGACCGCACCCTGATGCGGCTCGTCGACACGTTCTCGTCCGTACCGCACCTGCTGCTCGGCATCTTCGTGGTCGCCCTCTTCCGGCCCGGCGTCTGGCCCGTCATCGCGTCCGTCGCCGTCACCCACTGGCTCTCCACCGCCCGGATCGTGCGCGCCGAGGTCCTCTCCCTGCGCACCCGGCCCTTCGTCGACGCGGCCGTCTCCGGCGGCGCCACCCGCTGGCGCGTCACCGTCCGGCACCTGCTCCCCGCCGTCCTGCCCCAGGCCGGACTCGCCGCCGTCCTGATGATCCCGCACGCCATGTGGCACGAATCCGCGCTGTCCTTCCTCGGCCTCGGACTCCCCAGCCACCAGGCCAGCCTCGGCAACCTCGTCCAGAACGCCCGCTCCTCACTCCTCGCCGGCCAGGGCTGGCCCACCCTCTTCCCCGGCCTCCTCCTCATCGTTCCCACTCTCGCCATCGCCGGCCTCGCCGGCACCTGGCGCGACCGCCTCAACCCGCGCCGCCGATCGGAGCTGATGCTGTGAACGCCCCGTACGCCCCCGAGGACCGGGTCCTGCGCGCGCTCGACGCCGTCACGGCCGAGCGGGCCGAGGGGGCCGTGCTCAGCGTGCGTGATCTGAGCGTCCGGTTCCGGCTGCGGGGCGGGCGG
The DNA here is from genome assembly GCF_040297565.1 of Streptomyces sp. NPDC001728. NCBI lineage: Bacteria > Bacillati > Actinomycetota > Actinomycetes > Kitasatosporales > Streptomycetaceae > Streptomyces > Streptomyces sp. NPDC001728. The sequence goes on along the minus strand of NZ_JBEOZK010000031.1, from coordinate 31,021 downwards.
ACCGTCGCCGCCGTCAGCGGTGCCGGTTTCGACCTCGGGGCGGGGGAGTGCCTCGCCCTCGTCGGCGAGAGCGGCTGCGGCAAGTCCGTCCTCGCCTCCGCCCTCCTCGGGCTGCTGCCAGGGAACGCCGAGGCCTCCGGTACGGCCCTGCTCGCGGGCCCGGCGGGCGAGGACGGCGTCGACCTGCTCGCCGCCGACGAGAAGACCCTCGCCCGCACGGTACGGGGGCGCCGCGTCGGCCTCGTACCGCAGAGCCCCGCCGCCCACCTCACCCCCGTCCGCACCGTACGGTCCCAGCTCGACGAGACCGTCCGCGCCCTCACCGGCACCGCCCGCCGGGCGCGCCGCAAGGCCGCCGAAGAGGCCGCCGAGCGGGCCGCCTTCCCCGCCGGGCACCTCGACCGCTACCCGCACGAACTCTCCGGCGGCCTCGCCCAGCGCGCCGCCACCGCCCTCGCCCTCATCTGCGGCGCCCCCCTGCTGCTCGCCGACGAACCCACCACCGGTCTCGACCGCGACCTCGTCGACCGCACCGTCGACGAACTCCGCCGCCACGCCGACGACGGCCGCGCCCTGCTCCTCATCACCCACGACCTCGCCGCCGCCGCGCGGATCGCCGACCGCGTCGCCGTCATGTACGCGGGCCGCATCGTCGAAATCGCCCCCGCCCGGCGGTTCTTCGGCCCCACCGGGCCCCGCCACCCCTACGCCCGCGGCCTCCTCGACGCCCTCCCCGACCGGGCGTTCACCCCGATCCCCGGCATGCCCCCGGAACTCTCCGCGCTGCCCGAGGGCTGCGCCTTCGCCCCGCGCTGCCCGCTCGCCACCGAACTCTGCGCCGACCGCCCCGCGTTCACCACGGGCGTCGCCTGCCATCACCCGGAGCACCCCCGTGCTTGAACTCGACACCGTCACCGCCGGATACGACCGCCGCACCCCCGTCTTCCGGGGCGCCACCCTCACCGTCGCCCCCGGCGAATCCGTCGGACTCCTCGGCCCCAGCGGCTGCGGCAAATCCACCCTCGCCCGCGTCGCCGCCCTCCTCCACCGCCCCGACGCCGGCCGCCTCGTTCTCGACGGCACCGAGGTCACGGCCTGGCGCCACCGCGCCCCGCGTGAACTGCGCACCGCCGTCGGCGTCGTCTTCCAGCAGCCCCGCACCGCCGCCGACCCCCGGCTCACCCTCGCCGACCTCGTCGTCGAACCCCTCCGCGCCACCGGCCGCCGCACCGAGGCCGCCGCCCGCCTCGCCGAACTCGCCCCCGCCGTCGGACTCACCCCCGACCTACTCGTCCGCCGCCCCCACGAGGTCAGCGACGGCCAGCTGCAACGCGCCTGCCTGGGCCGCGCCCTGGCCCTCCGCCCCCGCTGGCTGATCTGCGACGAGATGACCGCCATGCTCGACGCCTCCACCACGGCGGCCCTGGTCGCCGCCGTCGAGACCTACCGCACCGAAACCGGCGCGGGCCTCCTCGCCGTGGGTCACGACAGGGTCCTGCTGAACCGCTGGTGCGACCGCACGGTGGAGTGGAAGGACTGCCTGCCCACCGCCTCCTGACCGGATCTCACCCGTATGGCCGCCCCGCCATACGCCCGGACGGAACGCACATTCCGCCACACTGTCCGCCGAACGCCGCAATTCCGGTGCGGCGACGGAGGGACGTGAACGCGATGGCCGTTTCCATTTCTGTCGTGGTGCTGCTGCTGGTGCTCGCCTCGATTTTTCTGCGCAGCGGCGGGCTCAAGTTCAGCCACGCGCTCGTCTGCGCCCTGCTCGGCTTCTTCCTCGCCGGGACCAGCATGGCGCCCACCATCCACGACGGCGTCGCCGCCACCGCCGACGTGGTCTCCAGCCTCAGGCCGTGATCGTCGCGGGGCGTGAACGGAGGTGAACCGCCGTGAACCGCCCATAAACGAGGGGTGGTTCCGATTGCGGACCGGCAACGCACCCGCACGATGGCCACCTGGCGCAACCTCGCCATCGGAGTCCTCCGGGCAGCCGGATCGAAGAACATCGTGGCCGGCCTCCGCCACAACGCCCGCGAGCGACCCCCGCCGCCCCCTCGCACTCCTCGGCCTCACGTGATCACAAACCGGACGTCACGCGACTACGCCGAAGCCCTGGGCGCGTCCCCAGGCCGTTCCGGCCTGCATCACCTGTACGGCCGGCTTGCGGCCATCGGCGGCGACGGCCGTCAGGTCAGCTTCCGGTTCGGCGATCTTCGCCAGGAGGCGGTCACGCTCGGCCTCGCGGTCCTTGGTCGCCTGCTCCGCCTCTGCCGCCTTGCGAGAAGCTCCGGGGCCGAAGGAGCTCGCCCAACGAGCGCCAGGCCCGACTCGACGCCTTTCGATGGCGTGGCAGAAGGGCTCCTCCGGCTGGAAGGCGCAGTTCTCCACGAGTGCCGGACGCGTGGGCTCCAACGGTGTCGTGGACGGCGCGACTCGCAGGCAGAGCACGTACACCACGCCTTCGGGTACGTACACGATCACCGAGGGCTTCGGTGTCGAGTCGGGTGGGACCGCCATGCCGTGCACCAAGGTTGACGACCGTCACTGGTGGGTGGAGGACCCGGAGTCGAAGTTCTACAACCAGATGCACACGGCGGCGGGAGCGGATTTCCCGCTCACCGAGTCCGGTGAGCGCGGCAGTGAGCGCCTGATAGACCACCCGACGCAGTACGCCAAGGCGCTCGTCATCGACTTCAACCGATGGCCCGCCGTGCCCGGCCGCGGCGCCGGGATCTTCCTGCACGTCAACGGCATTGGTGCGACGGCCGGCTGTGTGTCCGTGCCGCGGGCGACGACGGACCGGTTCATGGGCTGGGTCAAGCCGTCGGCGAACCCGCGGATAGCGATCGGCTGACACTGCGCCGCGTGACGCCAGACGGCCGGACCTCGCGCAAGGGGTCCGGCCGCCGGTGTTCGCGGGAGTTGCCGGGGAGAGGCTGCGTAGCAGGGGGCGCTGCGTCACGCCCTGCCGTCGCCGGACGGCGGCTCGCCGGTGCACGTGGCACGCCCGAACTTGCCCATGGCCGTGGCGCGCTGGACGTGCTTGCCGCCGACCGCCAGTGCGCAGGACGCCTGTCCGCCCTTCCCGTCGAGAACGACGGCGATCGTCGGAGCCTTGCCGAGGGGCACCTGAACCGACTTCGTCCACGGAAGGGTGACGGCCTTCTCCACCGTGGCCGTACCGGCCTCGCTGCGGGCGAGATACGAGACCTCGACGGTCCCCGTTCCCGTGACCTCGTACGTCACCTCGGCCGTCGGCGTGGCGCGCGGCATCGGCTGCTCGTCGGTGTCGAGGATGCCGTAACCGACGAGTCCGAAGCAGGCGAGTAGGGCAATGCCGCCGATCAGGAAGCCCAGCCAGTCCGGCGAGCCGCCCCGTGCTCTCGTGTTCTTTCTCCTCCAGTACCACGATTTCTGTAATTTCATTGGACGACATGAGAGAGCCCGGCTTTCGCTTGGTCGGCAGATGAACCGAGTGGTTGTACACCACGCCGCCGAAAAGCGTGGTCTTCTATCAGGCTCTCGACAAGTACGACCGGGCGCAGGGAGCGCGGGCCTGCCTCAACTCCGGCGACTTCAGCTGGGAGAGTGGAGAGGGCAAGGTCGTCAAGGGAAATCCCGGCTCCATGATCAAGGGAACTCAGGTCCCGCGGCCCATGCGGAACTACCCCGAGACCGTGCCCCCTGGTTTTCAGTTCGGTCAGAAAATGAACCGCGGCCACCTGCTGGGGAATCAGCTGGGTGGTAGCGGTACCGAGATGCGGAACCTCGTCAGCTTGTACGCCAGGCCCAATCGGAAGTTGATGGCGGCGTACGAGAACCAGGTTGCCGGCATGGTGGCCAAGGGGCAGACGGTCTACTACGAGGTGACCGCCAACTACACGGGGAAGAAAGCCGTTCCCGAAAGCCTGACCATCAAGTGGTTGAACCTGGACACGGGAGAAATGCCACGCGACCCCATCACGATCTGGAACACACCGACGGGGCTCAAGCCGTAGGTCGGTAGGCTGGATCACCGGAGGTGCGGGCGGACATCGATCCTGATGTCCGCCCGCACCCCGCCATTCCGTGAAAGGTCTTTACATGTGGGTGCAACGTATACTCGAATTCACCGGCTGGGAGCCGTCGGCGCACTCCGTCGACTGGGCAGCGGTCGAGGAGGAGCTTCGCATTCCTCTGCCGACGGATTTCAAGCAACTGTGTGAAGGTTTCGGCGGAGGAACCTTCTGTGACTCCGTCGCCTTTCTTGGCAGTATGGAAGGGTCTCATTTCAATTTTCTCCTGCCGTGGCGAGCGCCCCTTCCCATTCCTGTGGAAAGCGGTCAGTACCAGGAGTGCACGCCGGGCGGGAAGGGGTACATCACATGGGCCTCGACGGAATGGGGTGCTGAATACTGCTGGCTCGTCGGCGCACAGCAGCCCGGTGCATATCCTGTCCTCGCGCGGGGCGACGCCGGCGAGTGGTGCGAGTACGACATGTCGACGTCGGAATTTCTCTACAGGGTCCTGGCGGACAAGGATTTCCAGCCGTTCGGCATCGCTCGGTACGGCCTTGATCCGACGTTCCAGCCGGGTCCCGAGGCTCACGGCAGCTGACGGGGGGCAAGGATGGTGTTGGCGCAGCGGCGAAGCACGGGCCGCGGACTGAGAATCGCCGCATGGGTACTGGTTCCAGGGGGGGCTGTTCCTGGTGCTGGGCGCCGGGGGAGGGATCGTGCTCGGCGGTGGCCTGGACGGCAAGCGGTTCACTGTCAGGGGCGAAGCGATGCGACCCACTTATGGTCCTGGCGAGCGGCTGACCGTCATGCAGGTCGGTGAAGGGGAGATACGCCGGGGCGACGTCGTCCTCGTCAGTGTGCCCGGTCGGTACGGGAACGCGCCGGTCCTGCAGCGGGTGATCGGCCTGGGCGGGGACCACGTGGAGTCCCGTGAGGGTGTGCGGGTCGCGGTGAACGGCAAGCGGATCGACGAGCCGTACGTGATGCGTGACCCGCTCGGTTCGGCAGGCTCACCGTACGACGTGACCGTGCCGGAGGGGCGCTTGTTCCTGCTGGGCGACAACCGGCCCAACGCGAACGACTCGCGCCATTTCCTCGACGAGCAGTCGGGCAGCGTCGCGGCCTCCGACGTGCGCGGCCGTGTCCGAGCCGAATGGTCCGTGCTGTTGGTGTTGTGGGCACTGGTGGCCTTCGGAGCCCTGCTCGCACTGGTCGGGATCGGATCGGGAATCTGGGGGGGTACGCGACCAGGTAGCGTTCCCTGGCGCGGTGGTAACGACATGGTCCGTGGCTTGGCCTGGATCTTGCGGGAGGGTCCGCCGACGGAGTCGGCGGACCTTTTCGGCTTTCGGGGCAGGCGCTGGGCCGGGCCGAGGATCCTGCGACAGCGTTGTTCGGTCTTCTCGGCAGCCTCGGCAGCCTCGGCAGCCTCGGCAGCCTCGGCAGCCTCGGCGGTCTCGCCATGGAGATCGCCGAACGGGTCGTGCGGCGGGGGAGCCGGCCCCCGGTGTCGGTCTGGGGCGATCGCTCGTGGAGACCCTCACGTTCCGAGGACGTGCCCGGACGAGGCGGCGGTACCGTCTGAAGCAGCGGATTCAGCTGGGTGACGTCGTTGCGGTTCCCGCCGGTCAAGGTGGCGCAGCAGCTCATGCCCGAGCCGAAGCCGAGTTCCTGCGGCAGGTACTCCCAGGCGATCCCCGTGAGCAGGACGAACAGGACGCCCTGGAACACCAGTCGGTCTGGATGCCGCCTTCACCCGGGGTGTTGGGGCCGACGCTCCACCTTCGGTAGCAGCCGCTCGATCACCGCCCGCAGCTCGTGGTCGACTGGAGCACCTGGCGGGGTGGTTGCCGCTCTCCCGGGTGGTCACGGAACGCTATCGTCCGGTGACATGAGGGCGAACACCACAGGTTTCGCGGCTGCTTCGGCAGCCGCCGCGCTGCTGGCCGTTCGGGCCCCGGCGCACGCGGCCCCGGGCGCCGCCCGGCCGTTTGCGTGCGTGGACGATCCTGCTGGCTTATTCCGTGCCTGGCGGGGCTGGTGGCTCGTTGGTCGGGGCAGCGGCGGCCGTCTTGGCGTTCCCGGTCACGAGGAGGCTGGTTCCCAAACGGGTAACGGTGTGCCGCACGGTGTTGGCGTAGCGAAGGCTGGTGACCAAGCCGACGGCCCGCAGCGCAGAGGCGTGCTCAGACGCGGAGGCCGGGGAGATGCCGCAGCTCGACGCCTTCAGCCTGGGCATACGCGAACACATCCGCCAGGGTCCGAAGCCGCAGGCCAGGACGGTCGGGAACCGCGCATCCCCGCTCGGCCAGAAGCGCTCGTATCTCCCCGATGCCCCGGGTGACGGTGGAACGGTCTACACCGAGGAGCGGATCGAGGACCGAGTGCGGCAGATCGTGCCGCAGCTGAATCAGTGTGGCGACCAGCCGGTCGACGAACACCAGCCGATGCCTGGCGCCGGCACCCGCGGCCCGCCTCCTGCCCCCACCACGCACCTCATGACGGCGGCCTTCGACACCGTCTCCCATGGGCCGGCCCACTCCGTGACCAGACGAGCGAGATTCACGGGAGATACCCGTGAAAAGCCGATGCGCGAGAACCGTACGACGTTACCAGTCACTCAGGCGGTCCAGGTAAACAGGCGCGGCGACGGGAGGCGGGTCGCAATGAGAGAGCAGGCGCTCACATTCCGTGAGTGCCGAAAGGAGAGGACACCATGTTCCGTCATTCGATCCGCACCGTGCTGGTGGGACTGTGCACGCTGGCCGCAGCGTCGCAGGCGGTCACGGCCGCTGTCGCAGCGGACACGCCCACCGCCTCTGATCAGACGGCGTCCGTCGCTGTCCGGCCCCTGAACCCGCAGACACTGGCCGACCTGGCCACCGCCATGAAGGGCGAAGCTTTCGCCTACGCTTCCTACAACCTGTTCGCAGCCCAGGCTGGCCGCGAGGGTCTCTCCCGCGTCGCCGTGCTCTTCCGCTCCACGGCCCGTACGGAGCTGAACGAGCATTTCCGTGAGGCAGCGGCCCTGGCCGGCGTGGTCGGCAGCAACGAGGACAACCTGCGCGAGGCCATCAACGGCGAAAGCTACGAGCACGAGACGATGTACCGCCAGTTCGCCGAACAGGCCGGGACGGACGGAGACGCTCAGGCTGCCGAACTCTTCGCCGAACTCGCTGCGGACGAGGGGCACCACCGCGACGCGTACCGCACCGCGCTGAGCGTCCTGACCAGCGGGCACGGCGCGATTCCCGCACCGCCACGAGCCGACACAGTGCAGGTGCCCGCCGGGCCGATCCAGGTGAAGTCGGCCCGCACGAAAGCCAACCTGGACACGGCCATGCACGGTGAGGCACTGGCCTACGCCAAGTACATGCTCTTCGCCGCCCATGCGCGACAGACTGGCCAGCCCGCGCTGGCCCAGCTGTTCGCGGGCACCGCCGACGTTGAACTGCACGAGCACTTCGCCGGCGAGGCGGTCCTGGCCGGCCTGGTTGGCATCACGAAGGAAAACCTGCGAAAGGCCATCGCCGGAGAACGCTACGAGGCAACAACCCTGTATCCAGGCTTCGCCGCACAGGCCATGGCCGTAGGCGACATCTCTGCGGCCCGCTACTTCCGCGACACGGCAGCCGACGAAGCCAGGCACGCTGCCGCCTTCCAGCAAGCCCTCGACCGTCTGCGCTGAGGCCATCCGGATGCGGGGCGGTGGCGCGAGCGCGGTCCTTGTTCGACCCGCTCGGCGGCTTCGGCCGGGGCCTCGCTCTCGAGGATCAGCCGTCCGGACAGCCCCACCCGGCGTTCCCGGTTGCCGGATCGGGTCTGTGGGTCGAGTGCCAGCTGGTCGAGCAGCAGCAGGTGCCCGGCGCGGTCGGTGAGTACCAGACCCAGCCACGACCCCGGCACGGCTGTTCACCGAGGCTGTTCTGCACGGTCTGAAAGCTCGCCTGTACGACGACGTCGTGAGGCGCCCCCGTGACATGACCGCCCAGACGCTGAACCTCAACGACCGGGCTGGATGCGAGTCCACCGGGGCCTGGAACAGCACCGGCGCGCTGCACCCGGCAGAAGACGAGAAGACGGCAGCATGTGACCGGTCGCCCCGACCTGGGAACGGTTCGCCGGTGCCACCGGGGTTCTGCGAGCAGACGGCGGCCCCTTCAATTCCCTGCGTGCCGTGGGCTCGGTCAGCACAAAGACTGCCTTCGCCTCGGGCGTGGTCCGCAGCGGTCAGACACGCTGCGGGCCACGCGCCGACGCCGGACGCGGGCAGGGCGTGCCGCCCACTGGGCGAGTCTGCAGCTACGCGGCCGGCCGACTGTGTTCCGTGAACAGCGGCGGTCAGGATGCGGCGGGAACCGGAACGTCGAGGCTGCGGGCGGCGACGAGCTGGGCGCTGCCGTCCGCCAGGCGGTAGGACAGGCCGACCACACCAAGGCGGCCGTCGGCCACCCGCTCGGCCAGGACGTGGGAGCGTTCCAGCAGCAGGTCGACGGTGCGCTCGATGTGTTTGGCCAGGATCTCGTCGGCGCTTTCGCGTCCGGCGGCGCGGGCGGCCAGCACGCTGGGGGTCACCCGTTCGACGACGTCCCGGACGAAGCCGCCCGGTGTCTGCCCGTCCTTGAGGGCGGAGCAGGCCGCGGCGACGGCGCCGCACGAGTCGTGGCCGAGGACGACGACCAGCGGCGCGTTCAGGACGGCTGCTCCGAACTCGATCGAGCCGAGTACCTCGGTGCCGGCGACGTGGCCGGCGGTGCGGACCACGAACAGGTCACCCAGGCCGCGGTCGAAGATGATCTCGGCGGCCAGCCGGGAGTCGGAGCACCCGAAGAGCACGGCGAACGGCTTCTGCGACGGCGCGGTCTCGGTGCGGCGGACGGCATCCTGGTTCGGATGCTCGGGAGTTCCGGCGACGAAGCGCTGGTTGCCAGCCATGAGCAGCTCGAAGGCGTCGCGGGGCGTCGGCGTCTGGATCTTCTCAGTCATACCGGCAGGCTACGAGGCGGCACCAGCACTCGCACCGCCTGGCCTCGCGCCGGCTCTCTTCGGCCCGGACCTCTTCGTCCACTACTCCGAGATCCAGGCCACCGGCTACCGCAGCCTGGAGGAGGGGCATCGGGTGGAGCATGAGGTCACGCCGGGCGCGAAGGGCCCGCAGGCCGCCCAGGTGAACGTCGTCTGAGGGAGGGGCCGCGTGGTCCTGGTCGGCGCCCGCGGAGCGGGGTGGCGGGTCAAGCCGCCGGGGGCCGCGGGTGCTGGCGCTACCCGTGCTCTGTGTCCGTTTCGGTGAGGATCATGCTTCCGGTGGTCGCGCCGCCGTCGATGACGAACTCCGAGCCGGTGGAGTAGGTGGCTCCGGTGGCGAGGAAGAGTGCCATTGCGGCTACCTCGTCGGGTGTTCCCCAGCGGGGGATGGGCTGGGCTGCGGTCATGGAGTCGTCCATGTCGGCGGTCATGGGTGTGCTGATGGGGCCGGGGTGGATGGAGCAGACCCGGACACCGTCGGCGGCCAGTTCGAGAGCGGCGGTCTTCGTCAGGCCGCGGAGCCCCCATTTGCTGGCGACGTAGGCGCCGAGGTTGGCATATCCCATCAGGCCGGCCGTGGAGGAGATGTTGATCACTGCTCCTCCGTGTGCGCGGCGCAGGGCCGGGGCCAGGGTGTGGATGCCGAGCCATGCTCCGTACAGGTTGACGTCGATGACCCGGCGGAACGACTGCGGGCTCTGTTCCTCGATGGTTCCGAAGTCGACGATGCCTGCGTTGTTGACCAGCAGGGACACCGGGCCGTAGGAACCTTCGGTGTCGGCGAGTGCGGCGGTCCAGTCATCGGGACTGGTGACGTCCAGGTGCTGGTAGCGCACGCGGGTGCCGAGGTCTGCCGCCAGGGCCTGGCCTTCCTCCTGGAGGACGTCGGCGATGGTGACCGAGGCTCCTTCGCCGGCGAAGGTCCGGGCGATGGCCGCACCGATGCCTCGGGCCCCTCCGGTGACGAGGGCCGTCCGCCCGTCGAGCCGTCCCATGGCGATCTCCTGGTTTCTCAGATTGGCTGACCGGTTTGTGCGTTCAGCTTGCCCTGTGGCGGGCTGTCCGGCCCGGAGGGGAGGCGGCGTGTCCGTCTTCTCCGGTCGTGCACTGCCAGGTCGGCGATGGGGTGGCCTGTGGTGGGTGCGGGCGGCGTTCGGTCAGTTGGCGGACGGGCTGGTAGGGGGATCGGTGCGGTGGGCGTGGTCCAGGTCGTAGACGGTGTCGCGGATGACGGGATCGAGGCGGCCGACGGTGCGCATGAGCTGCTGCTGACGGCCGGGGTCGAGAGTGGTGGCCAGGCGGTGAAGGGTGAGGCTGACGGCGAAGATGTCCGCGATGACGCGGTCGCGCAGCTCTTGCGCGATGCGGTCGTGGTCATGCAGGCGAGTGAGTTTCTTCGGCGTCGGCGCGCTGCTGTGCCAGTTGCCGGGTGAGGGCGGCTTGGGTGACGAAGGCGCCCAGCAGGTCGAGCTGGCGTGTGTCGAAGGCGGGGCGGCCGGGACGGCGGGTGACGAACAGGACGCCGGCGTTCTGGCCCTGGTGGGTGAGGGGCGCGAACATGGCGGGCCCCAGCGTGGGCGACCAGGCGGCTGCGGGGGAGTGGGCCCGTTCATCGGTGGCCGTGTCGTCGCTGATGAGCGGGGTGCCGTTGGCGAGGACCGCTCCGCACAGGGAGGTGTCGGTCGGCAGGTGTTTGCCGTTGAGCGCTTGGGAGTCGTGGCCGGTGGCGGCGTGGAGCGTGAGGGCTTGTCCGCAGGGCGGTGGCGGTGAGGCCGGCGTCGGCGGTCGTCCGGGCGTGCTCGGTTTGTGAGCGTTTTCAGCGCTGACGCTCCACGGTGAGGATGGCTGCGGCGATTGAGGTGTGCGAGTGATCGTGGACCTGGACGGGGTGCTCGGCGCCCGTACCGACACCACCCGGGAGCTGCTCGCCCGGGACGAGGGCATCGACGGAGGTGCGGCGAGCGCCGAGAAAGCGGCCGTGCACGTCGTCAAGGACGAATACCCGGACGCGACGTGACGGCCGGCCGGCTCACCGCCGCCCCGTACGGCCCCCGCGCACACTTCCGCCGACCGCTCGAACGACCCCACCCACCCACACCTGGCGAAGGGAGCAGTCGGATGACCACGGCTCGCGAGATCATGACGGAGGGCGCCGAGTGCATCGGCGCCGAGGAGGCGGTCCTCGAGGCCGCGAAGAAGATGACGCAGACGGGCGTCGGAGCGCTGCCGATCTGCGGCACCGACGACAAGCTCAAGGGGATGCTCACCGACCGCGACATCGTCTGAAGGTCCTCGGAGTCGGCAAGGATCCCGCCCAGTGCAAGGCCGGAGAGCTCGCCCAGGGCGAAGCGGTCACCATCGGTGCCGACGACGACGCCGAGATCATGCGCGCGATGGCCGACCATCGGGTGCGGCGCCTGCCCGTCATCGACGGCCACCGCCTCGTGGGCGTCGTCGCCCAGGCCGATGTCGCCCGGGCCCTGCCCGACCCCCAGGTCGGCGACCTCCTGCAGGCCCTCTCAGCCGCCTGACGCGCCGAGGGCCTACGCGCGCGGGGCAGGGAGCGACGCATCGCCGCGGGAAGGTCCGGCGGCGCCGACGCCGCGACCCGGGTGCCCCGCGCACGCGGGTCGCGGTCCCGCTCGTCGCCGAGGCGCCGGAACCGGCCGGCGCGTGCGCCGCCCCGCTCCGCGACGGCGGTTGCCGCCGCGAGCCCGGGCGAGCCGGTCACGGCGCGATCCGGGCCCCGGCAGGCGCGGTTCCGGCCAGCACCAGCAGTACGACGTCGAGTCCGGCCAGGGCCAGGATGGCGACGAAAGGCCCCCGCCCGCGCAGCAGCGCGGGCGGTCCGGCCACCGCCACGGCGCAGAGAGCGACGGCCACGCCGACCGGTGCCGCTCCGGCGAGGGACACCCGGCCCCCGGCGCCGGCCGTCAGCGTCACACAGGAGGCCAGGGTCAGGGCGGCGGCCGATGCCGAGCATCCCCGCCGGCCCAGTCGCTGCGGGAGCCCGCGCACCCCGCTCGCGAGGTCGTCGTCGAGGTCGGGCAGGACGTTCGCGAAGTGGGCGCCGGTCCCCAGGAGGGCCGCCGCGGCGGTCAACCACGGGGGCGGCCAGGGGCCGCCGGGAAGGGCCAGCGTCAGGAACGCGGGCAGCAGCCCGAAGGCGACGGTGTAGGGAAGCCAGGAGAGAGCCGTCCGTTTGAGCCACAGGTTGTACGTCCATCCCCCCGCGACGCCGCCGAGGTGCACGGTGCCGACCAGGAGCCCGCAGCCGAGCGACAGCGGGACGCAGACCAGCAGGGCCGTGCACGCCGCCGCGCCCACCGTGCCCGGCCGGGCGGCCCCCGTGGCCAGCGGCTTGTCGCGGCGTCCCGCCGCTCGGTCGCGCACGAGGTCCCGTCGGTCGTTGGACCAGCCGATGGACAGCTGCCCCGCGGCGACGGCGGCCACCGCCAGGGCCCCGGAGGCGAGATCCAGCCCGAAGGCGGTGGCCAGCAGGGCCGTGAGAACCGTCACCGCCGCCGCCGGCACCGGGTGACTCGCCTTCAGCAGACCGAGGACGAGGGAGCGTTCCGTCGGGCCGGGCACCCCCGGAGCGGCGAGGCGGTGGGGTCCTTCGTCCGTGGTGGGGCGCATCGCCCCACGCTAGGCGACGGCGCGCCCGTGTTCTCCCGGTTGAGGGTGTCGATGCCTCCTTGTCCCTATGTTGGAGCAATGACCCGCGTCCTCGCGGTGAGCACGGCCTTCCCGCCGCACCGCTACCCGCAGCACGAGATCACCGAAGAACTCGTCTCCGGCCTGCCGCCCGGATCCGACCGGGCTCTCGTACGCCGGCTGCACGCCGCGGCCGGTGTGGAGAGCCGGCACCTCGCTCTGCCCCTCGACCGTTACCGCGATCTCGGTTCGTTCGGCGAGACCAACCGCCTCTTCGTCGAACTGGCGGTCGTGCTGGGCGCCGAGGCCGTCGAGCGGGCGCTCCACGACGCCGGCGTCCACGCGGAGGACGTCGACCTGGTCGTCTCGACCACCGTGACCGGCATCGCGACCCCCTCTCTGGAGGCGCGCCTCGCCGCCAAGGTCGGTCTGCGGCCCGACGTCCGGCGCACGCCGCTGTTCGGGCTCGGTTGCGGCGCGGGCGCCGTCGGCCTGGCCCGCGTCCACGACTTCCTCGAAGGACGGCCGGACGGCACCGCTCTCCTCCTCTCCACCGAACTGTGCTCACTCACCTTGCAGCGCGCCGACACGTCGACGGCGAACCTGGTGGCGGGCGGCCTGTTCGGGGACGGAGCCGCCGCCCTCGTGGCCGTCGGCGCTGAGCATCCGGCCGACGCCGGCCATCCCGTCGGCAGTGACCTCTCCCCGGCCTCCGCACGTACGGCATCAGGCCCGGCCGGTTCCTCCGGGCCGAGCGTCGTGGCGGCACGCAGCCGCCTGTACCCGGGGACCGCGCACCTGTTGGGGTGGGACGTCGGCGACTGGGGCTTCCGCATGGTGCTCGGTCCGGAACTCCCGGAACTCGTCAGGTTGCAGGTGACCGAGGAAGTCGAGTCCTTCCTCGCCGCGCACGACCTCAAACCCGGGGACGTGGGGGCGTGGATCTGCCATCCCGGCGGCCCGAAGATCATGGACGCGCTCGCCGGCGGGCTCGGCCTGCCGGACTCGGCCCTCGCGGCGAGCCGCCGCGCCCTGGCCGCCCACGGCAATCTGTCCTCGGCCTCGGTGCTGCAGATCCTGAAGGACGTCCAGGCCGCCCGGCCGCCGTCCGGAACGACCGGTCTGGTGATCGGCCTGGGGCCCGGCTTCTCCTCCGAACTCGTCCTCCTGGTCTGGTGAGGCTCTCGTGACAGTGACGCTGTACACCGCGTTGGTCCTGCTGGTCGTCGCCGAACGCTTCGCGGAACTCGCCGTGGCGCGACGCAACGGGAACTGGAGCCGGGCCCGGGGCTCCCGCGAGCACGGCGGCGGACACTACCCGGTCATGGTCGTCCTGCACGCCGCGCTCCTCCTCGGCTGCCTCGTCGAAACCCGGGCGGCCGACCGGCCCTTCCTGCCGGTGCTCGGCTGGGGCGCCCTCGGCCTCACCCTGACCGCCCAGGCCCTGCGGTGGTGGTGCATCGGGACGCTGGGGCCCCGCTGGCACACCCGGGTGCTGATCGTGCCCGGCCTGCCGCTCGTCGCCTCCGGCCCGTACCGCTTCCTTCGGCACCCCAACTACGTCGCGGTCGTCGTCGAGGGCGTGGCCCTGCCGCTGGTGCACACCGCCTGGCTGACGGCCCTGGGCTTCTCACTGCTGAACGCGGCTCTGCTGACCGTCCGCATCCGCTGCGAGAACGACGCGCTGGCGTCTTCACGTGCCCTCGCCCCCGCCGGAGCCGCGTCGTGATCGACCTCCTCGTCGTCGGGGGCGGACCGGCGGGTCTGGCCACCGCGATCCACGGAGCGCGACGAGGCTTCGAGGTCGTGGTCGCCGAGCCTCGGCCCGCGCCCATCGACAAAGCCTGCGGAGAGGGTCTGATGCCCTCGGCGGTGCGCGCCCTGGACGCCCTCGGCGTGCGGGTGCCCGGCGGGCGCCTCCGGGGCATCCGCTACGCGGACGCCGAAGGCGGCCGGCGTGCCGAAGCCCTGTTCCGCGCGGGGCCCGGTCTCGGAGTACGCCGGACCGTGCTGCACGAGGCGCTCGCCGCCCGGGCCCTCGGACTCGGCGTCCGCGTCGTGCCGCACCGCATCCGTCGCGTGTCCCAGTCCGATGCGTACGTGACCGCGGACGGGATCGCCGCCCGCTATCTCGTGGCGGCCGACGGACTGCACTCGCCCACCCGGCGCGCGCTCGGCCTGACCGTACGGCCGGCCGCCGCCCGGCGACGCCCGCCCCGGTACGGGCTGCGGCGCCACTACGCCGTCGAGCCGTGGACCGACCTGGTGGAGGTGCACTGGTCCGCCGACTGCGAGGCGTACGTCACTCCGCTCGGACCACGGCAGGTCGGCGTCGCCATCCTCACCTCGAGCCGACTGCCCTTCGACGAGCAGCTGACCCGCTTCCCCGCGCTGGCCGCCCGTCTGCGCACGGCCGACGGGTCACCGGTCAGGGGCGCCGGGCCGCTGCGTCAGCAGGCCCGCGCCCGTACGGCCGGCCGGGTACTGTTCGTCGGCGACGCCGCCGGCTACGTCGACGCGCTGACCGGCGAGGGCCTGACCCTCGCCCTGACGGCGGCGGACGCCCTCGTGCGATGCCTCCGTGAGGGCCGCCCGCAAGCCTACGAAGGGGCCTGGTGCCGCTTGTCCCGCAGCTACCGCCTCCTGACGAGGTCCCTGCTCTGGATCCGCAACCAGCCGGCCATGGCTCCCTTGATCACGCCGGCCGCCGCCCGGTTTCCCGGCCTGTTCCAGAGCACCGTGAACCTGCTGGCCTGAACGCCCGCGTCCGAAAGCGGGCCTTCGGGCTCGGACAGTCGCCGCCGAAGGGATTCCTGGGCGGCAACGACACCAAGGCCTGGGCACCCGCCGCCTCCGTGTGGGACAAGGTCGCCCCCAACGATCGGGTGTCCCTTCTTGCCGCAGCAAACGGCCGGTGCCCCGAACTCGCCGAGCGAGCCGATGAGGCCACACACACGATCCTCAACGAAGCCCTCGACCTCGCCGACACCGAACAGCCGCCAGCGCTCCTTGAACACATCGCAGGCAGCGGTCAGTTCACCGAAGCGGTCTGTGCGCTCACATGCAGCAGCACCTAGCAGACCGGGATCGGGACTCGGCACGTATGGCCGAGATTGTCACCGCCGTTGCCGACTCCCCATCCGTTCGGGACGTGCTGTTCGAGGAAGCGGGCAGCGACCAGACGACACTCAGCCATGCTGCCAGCCTCATCAGGGCACCGATCTCAGCAAACCCGGACTGCGTCCCTGCCGATTTCATCAGGTCAGCCCGTTACTCGTGCACATGTTGTTCTCCTGCGAGCCCTTACGGCGTTGCACCGGAACGGGATGTCGCCCGCGCGACGATCCCGGTCGGTGCGGGCGGCGAGTTGATCCAGGGGAAGAACGCGCGGTGCCCGTCCCGGTCGGGTACGGCGCGATCTCGTTGCGCACGAAGTCCAGCACCTCGCCGAGTTCTCCGCCCTGTCGCCGGAGCCTCCCCTCACTCAGCAGGGACCGCACCTGCGCAGGCGGCGGACGGCCCACCGGGCCCTGCGGCAGATCGCTCAGGTACTGGGCGACCCACTCGGCCGCCGATACGAGTTCGTCCCGCAGCACCTTCGCGTGGATCGCGGGCGGATCCGGGGAGTGGCCTCCTGCAGACGTCCGCAGCCCTCGCGACACTCGAAGGGGGTGTGGGCTCCGGTGTGGGCTCCTCCAAGGTGAGGTCTTCGGCCTCTCGCCGCGCGACGTCAACTTCGAGCTTGGAGAAGGACCGGCGGTCGGTCAGATCGAGGTGCGACATCCGTTCCAGCCATCCGACCTCGTCAGCGGCGTGGGCTCTGTACGCGGCGGTGATGAGGGCTTGCTCCTGGTCGAGACGCACGGCTGCCGTGGTCGGAGGGCAGGCGTCCGCTGGGTCGGCTCATGGGGCGGACTGTGGGGCGCGGTCCGGCGGATCAGCCGCTGCCCGTGAAGTCTTCACGCGATCCTGATGCCCTGCGCCGTCGGGGGCGGCGTCAAGGAGCTGTCAGGGGAGGGGCGGGTGGCGCCAAGAACGCACCAGGAAGGGCAGACATGGCCAGGGCGGGGGCGGACGCTGAGCGGAGCCCGATCCGAAGGAGCCCGTCCGCATGACCACCTTGACCGCCGAGAAGGACGCCGTACCCGGTGCCGAGGAACCGCCTGATACCGGGGCGCGGCACAAGCTGACCGCCGTCACCGGGCTGGCGGCGCTGTCGCTGGACGCGATGGCGTCGGTGGCGTACGGGCCCGAGGCCGTCGTGCTGGTGCTGGCCGCCGCCGGCGGGTACGGGCTCGGGTTCACGCTGCCGGTGACGCTGGCGATCGCGGGCCTGCTGGCCGTGCTGGTCGCCTCGTACCGACAGGTGATCGCCGCATTCCCGGACGGCGGCGGTTCGTACGCGGTGGCCAAGGCGCATCTGGGCCGGCGGACCAGCCTGGTCGCGGCGGGCTCGCTCGTCCTGGACTACGTACTGAACGTGGCCGTGGCTGTCACCGCCGGTGTGGCCGCGCTGACGTCCGCCTTCCCAGGCCTCTACGGCGACCGGCTGGTCATCTGCCTGGGCGTGCTCGTGCTGATCACGGTCGTGAACCTGCGGGGGATCGTCGACTCGGCCCGGGCCTTCATCGTGCCGACCACCGTCTTCGTCGGCGCGATCCTCGTCGTGATCGCCATCGGTCTCTTCCGCGACGCGCCGGTCTCCACCGAGGCATCCGCAGGGCACGCGTCCGTCCTGGCGGACAACGTCACCACCGTCGGCGCACTCCTGCTCCTGAAGGCGTTCGCCTCCGGCTGCTCGGCGCTGACCGGGGTGGAGGCCATAGCCAACGCCGTGCCGTCCTTCCGTGCCCCGGCCGTTCGCCGAGCCATGCGTGCGGAGGTAGCCCTCGGCGCCCTGCTCGGTGTGATGCTGATCGGTCTCTCGGTTCTGATCTCCCGTTTCGGGCTTCAGCCGGTGGAAGGCGTCACCGTGCTCGCTCAGCTCGCCGACGCCTCCCTCGGCCACAACTGGGCTTTCTACGTGGTCCAGTTCGCCACCATGGTGCTGCTCGCGCTGTCCGCGAACACCTCGTTCGGCGGTCTGCCTGTCCTGCTGAAGCTGCTGGCCCGCGACAACTACGTACCGCATGTCTTCGGTCTCAAGGCCGACCGCCAGGTGCACCGGCACGGTGTGGTCTGGCTGGCGGTCGTGTCGGCCGCGCTCCTTGTCTTCTCCGGCGGTGACACCAACACCCTCGTGCCACTCTTCGCGATCGGCGTCTTCGTCGGCTTCACGATCGCCCAGACCGGCATGGTGCTGCACTGGCGCCGGGAGCACGGCGCCCGATGGGCCGGGAAAGCCGCGCTCAACGGCCTCGGCGCCGTCTTGACCGGTGTGTCCGCGGTCGTCGTCACCGCCGCGAAGTTCCACGACGGCGCCTGGCTGATCGTGATCGTCCTGCCGCTGCTCGTCGTCCTCTTCGAGGCCGTCCACCGCGCCTACGGCAGGATCGGCGAGCGCCTGGGCGTCGGCCGTGTTCCCGAGCCTCCGCACCGTGAGCAGTCGTTGGTGCTGGTGCCGGTCTCATCGCTGACCCGGCTCACCAGCGAGGCCCTCACCGCAGCCGTCTCGCTCGGTGCCGAGGTCCGCGCGGTCACCGTCTGCCACCCCGATCCGGAGGACCGCGCGGCGACCGAGGCCCTGGAGCGGGACTGGGCGCTGTGGAACCCCGGAGTCGATCTCGTACGGCTGCCCTCCGAGCGCCGTTCCCTTGGACGCCCGATCACGGCGTACATACGGGAGCTCGCCGCCGCCCGCCCCGACACCCGGGTCACCGTGCTCATCCCGGAGGCGGAACCGGAGCGGCTGTGGCAGCGGCTCCTGCAGAACCAGCGGGGCGCGGTCGTCGCCCACGTGGTCCGCAGGGACACCGACGCGGCGATCTGCCGGCTCCGGTTCCGTCTCGCGAAGTGACCGACGTCAGCCGACGTGGACGCGGGGGCGGAGCTCCCGGTCGGACTCGGCCTCGCGCAGGATCTCGCGGGTTACGGGGGCGATCTCGCCCTGGCCGAAGGGGAAGAAGCGGAGGAAGTCGGCGGAGATATGCGGGCGGGTTCCGGTGAGGTCGCGGGCTGGAGGAGGAGCGCCGCGAGGGCGTTGGGGACCGAGGAGTTCTCCACCGTCAGGACGCGGAAGCGGTCGTGGAGGACATCGCCGCGGACGGTGAGTCCGGACTCGAACTCGGAGGGTTCGGTGATCGTGACCTCGACGAAGACGAAGTCGTCGGTGCCGGGGATGTCGTTGTCGGCACGGATCTGGTCCTTCTTCGCGCGGTACTCGTCGGCGTCGCGGTTGCCGGGTTCGTTGGCGATGAAGCGGGGGGTGCGGCGGGAGACGTCCTGGATGCACCGCTTGGCCATGTCGTCGAGCTCGATGTGGGTGACGCGCGGTTCGAAGGCGCGGCCGAGGCGGGAGAGGAGCGAGATGAGGATGATGCCGGCGATGAAGCAGGCACCGATCTTCACGCCGTCGGGACGTTCGACGATGTTGACGACGGTGGCGTCCAGGGCACCCTTTACGTGCGGCATGACGGCGACGCCGGTCTCGAAGCCGGACAGGCCGAGGACGAGCTTGGGGAAGACGAGCAGGGCGACGCCGATCATGGGGAAGACGAGCAGGGCGACGCCGATCATGGCGAAGACGTTGCCGTGTTCGGTGGTCAGTGCGGTCGTCCAGTCGGTGACGACGTGGCCCTCGGTGAGGACGTGCCACAGGCCGTTGACCACGACGACGACGTTGAGGGCGAGGTAGACGCCGACGAGGGCGACGGCGACGCCGATGGCCTCCAGGAAGCCCTTGAGGAACACCGCGCCGAACAGCGCGACGAGGATCATGGTGATCAGCACCTGCTTGTCGTGCAGTGCCGATTCCAGGTGTGGTTTCTTCACCAGGTGGGTGGAGGCGTCCGCGGCCGACAGGGTGATCGTGATCAGGAAGTCGGTCGCCGCGAAACCCGGCAGGGTCAGGACGAAGAGCTTGCCCTTCCAGAACGACAGCAGCCGCGCCAGCATCGCGATCGAGCCCTCGCCGTGCGGGCTCTCCTCCGCCACCCGCCGGTACACAGGCAGGGCGCCGGCCAGCGTCACGACGACGAGGACAATCGTGGCGACGGGGGACAGCAGACCGGCCGCCAGGGCCGCGATGCCCGGCTGGAGCCGAGGGTCGAGAAGTAGTCGACACGGGTCAGGCACATCACGCGCCACCCGGGCTGCCCCTGGTGCCCGGCGTCCGCGGCGGGCTCCTTGGGGCGGGAGGTTGCCCTTGCCCATGTCGGACAGCCCCTCCCGCATCCACGCTCGCAATCGGGCGGTACGAGCGTCGTTCGTGGTGGCCATCGGTTGTCCCGGGTGTTCAAGGGCGATCGTTTCTTGTCATCACGCTGGCGGCCGGGCCAGCCTGAGCAGGGCACCTGTCACAGACCCCGGGTCGCGCGTCAGGAAAGCGTCAAGATGGCCCGGTCGGGCGTCACATCCCTCACAGCAGGGGCAACCTTGAGCCGTATACGGAGGAGGCCGTGAATGCGGACGTCACTCCGGGACGCGGCCGCGATGACGGCCGCGGTCCTCGCACCGTTCCTGACGGGGCTGGCGCTGTTGCCGCTGCGGACGAGCCTCTCGCACACGAATCTGGCGTTGCTCCTCGTCGTCGTGGTCGTGGCCGTGTCGGCCCTCGGCAATCGGTTCGCCGGGGCGCTGGCAGCTTTGACCGCGGTCGCCTGGTTCGACTTCTTCCATACCGAGCCGTACCAGAGCTTCCACATCCAGGACCGCGCTGATGTCGAGACGGCGGTTCTGCTGCTGCTCGTCGGCCTGGCCGTGTCCCAGCTCTCTGCCCGCGCCCGCGTGCTGCGGAGGGCCGCGGTCTCGGATGCCCAGCATCTGGAGCGGCTGCATGCCGTGTCGAGACTGGTCCGGTCGGGCGACTGCTCGGCCGACGAGCTCGTCGAGCGGATCCGGGAGGACCTCATCGAGGTCCTCGACCTGCGCAGCTGCCGCTTCGTGCGTGGTTCGGCGCCCGTCGACGGTCCGTTGCCCAGGCTGGAACCCGACGGCTCGTTGCGTGTCGAAGGCTGGATCTGGGACCTGGACCGACAGGGCTGGCCGGACGGGGAGACCGGGTTGCTGGCTGTCGCCCACGGGAGCGGCCAAGGGGTCTTCGTGATGACCCCTTGGCCAGGCGTCGCACCGGCGTCGCCGGAGGCCCGGCTGGTCGCCGTCGACCTGGCGGGGCTGGCCGCGCTCGCGCTCAGCGGCCAGAAGGATCTAGCCCAGCTCTGAGACCTTGAGAACCGACCGTGCCGTCTCGTGGTCGAGGCAGAGGGAGAGCCGGGCCAGGTCGCTGGTGGCGGGGCTCAGCGTGCCGCGCTGCAAGGAGGCGCGGGCGCCGGCCTCCAGCCGGAGCCAGAGCGCCGGATTGGCAGTGAGAACGCGCAGGTCGACTTCGGCTCGACCGCCTTCCGTATCCCTGAGGATCACACGACGCGAGGTCCCTGTGGCCGGCCAGGCGATCGCCGTGAGCCGGTCGATGCGGACCGTCCGCGTCACCCACGGGCCCTGGACGATCAGCACGTCCGGTGCGGCGCTGACCCGCGAGGGCAGCAGGACCACCAGCAAGAGCGACGCGAGAGCGGTGAATCCCGCCGCGCGGAGCAGCGTCAGGCCGTGGGTGCCGGCATCGACGGTCAGCAACGCCGCCAGCAGGAGCACCGCGCATCCGACGGCGGCGCGAGCCTCTCCCGGCCATCTCGCGTCGGACAGGGCGTCGCCGGGGACGTCGGTTACACGACTGGCGATGCGACGGAGCGGCTTCATGGCGCTCACGCTAGGGCCGTGGCCCGGCCCTACCACCGGGCTCGTACGCCGTGTTTACGCCGCTGCCCGCAGAATTGACGGGTTGCTGACGGCCACGGGCCCGGTCGTGTGATGGACGTACTCGCGGACGAGACGGAAGCCGGCCGTCCAGGCCAGAAGGCGGCTGGCGCGGTTGTCGTGGGAGCAGCTCCAGGTGGCGGTTCTGCCCCGGGCGGTGATGTCGTCGGTCAGTCCCTGGACGCAGGCGAGGGCGAGGTGCTGTCGTCGCTCGGAGGGGTCGGTGGCGCAGGCGACGTCCTCGTACCGGCTGCCGGTGAAGCGCGTGCAGGCCAGCGCAAGGACACGGCCCTTGCGGAAGGCGGCCCAGCCGTGCCCGGAGGCGGCGAGGCCCGAGGGCCCGCCCCAGGTGGCGTGGATCCAGTTCATTGCGGGGTCCATCGCGGCGAGCGTCGGGCCGTCCTCGGAGACGAGTCGCCGTACCGTCACCGCGCGCGGAACGCGCGGCGGAGTCCCGGCCGCCTGGTGCAGGTAGAGCATGCGGTCCCAGGGGTGCAGGCGGTCGAACGCGGCGCCGAGGACCGGCAGGAAGCGCTCGGAAGCCTCGACACGGCGACCGGTCAGCGGGGCGAGGTCGGCCGGGACGAGGGCCGTGGGGTCGCCGGCCAGGAGGGCGTGGTCGCCGCAGGTGACGGCTATGACGCGGGGGTGTGCCGCGCGGTCGGTCCACCAGGTGCCGTGGCCGGTCGTGAGGACGTGCTCGGCGAGGGCGGCGGTGCCCGGTCCGCCGACGGGGAACACGCGGGCGCAGGCCGGTGGCTGCTGGGCGGGGTGAGGGATCACGGGAGAACCTCCGGTACGGACACGGGGCGGCCCGCCAGGGGACGGGCCGCCCCGGTCGGGTTCAGCGGGCGGCGGCCTTGCGGCCGTGGTTCGCGTTCTTCTTGCGGCGGGCCTTCTTCTTGCGGGCGCGCTGAGACAGGGCGGGGCGCTCCTTCAGGCCGTGTGGCCGATGAGGACGTCGGCGAGCTTGGTGAGGCGCTTGACCGTGCGCTCCTCAGTGGCGGCGGGCGCCGGGGCGACGCGGTGTTCGCGGTCGTAGTAGGCGCCGTTGACGATCTCGACGGCCGGGTCGCAGAGCCGTACGACATGGGCGGCGCCCTCCGCCGGCGACACGCCCTCGTGGGCGTAGAGGGGGAGGAGGCTGGTGGTGCAGATGCCGGGGTGGACGGAGACGGCGGTGACGCGCGGGTCGGCGGCGAAGACCGTCAGGGCCAACTGCGACTGGGCGTAGGCGGCCAGCCGGGAGTAGCGGCGGGCGCGGTTGGGGTCGGCCCACTGGATGGAGCCGGTGCGGTGCAGGGAGGAGGAGACGTTGACGACGCGGCCGCCCGGCGCGGAGGTGAGGGCCGGCTCCAGGAGGTGGGTGAGGAGGTAGTGGGCGAGGAAGTTGACCTGGAAGGCGATCTCGTTGCCGTCGACGGTGACGGTGTGCCGCTCGGGCGCCGCCATGCCCGCGTTGTTGACCAGGACGTCCAGGTGCGGGTGCTCGGCGAGGACCCGGGCGGCAAGCTGCTCGACCTCCTCCAGACGGGAGAAGTCGGCGCCGAAGGCGCACAGCTGCCCGGCGGAGACGTCGGAGAGCGTGACGAGCCGGTCGACCGCGGCATGAGCCTCCTCGGTGGTCCGGCCGTGGAGGAGCACGGTGGCGCCGCGCTCGGCCAGCTGCCGCGCGGTCTGGTGGCCGATGCCGGAGGTGGCTCCGGTGACGAGCACGGTGCGTCCGGACAGGGAGGAAGAAGACATGGTTCGTCCAGGGATAGTCGATGAGGTACGAGAAGAGGGGGCGCCGTGGGCGGTTACGACGGTCACGGCGCCCTGTATGACGTGCCGTGGGCGGGCGTCAGCGCAGGGCGGACGTGCCCGGCCGGCAGCGGGGCGCGCGACTCGGCGACGCCTGATGAGGCGGCCGGTCGAGCAGGAGCCACGCGCTGTTCACGCTTCTCATCCAATCCCGGGCCGCATCCCCGGGCAAGGACAAAGGCCTTTCTCTGACGCCGCCCTGACGGGGATTCACCCGAGTCCCGGAACCATCGACACGAGCAGGTCGATCGCCTTGATGCCGAGGAACGGCAGGACCAGGCCGCCGAGCCCGTACAGCAGCAGATTGCGGCGCAGCAGGTCGTGCGCGGACGCCGGTGTGTAGCGGACGCCGCGCAGCGCGAGCGGGATGAGCGCCACGATGATCAGGGCGTTGAAGATGATGGCGGAGGTGATCGCCGAGGTGGGGCTGTGCAGGCCCATGACGTTCAGTGCTCCGAGGCCCGGATAGGCGCCGGCGAACATGGCCGGGATGATCGCGAAGTACTTCGCCACGTCGTTCGTGATCGAGAAGGTCGTCAATGCGCCCCGGGTGATGAGGAGTTGTTTGCCGATCCGGACGATCTCGATGAGTTTGGTCGGGTTGGAGTCGAGGTCGACCATGTTGCCGGCCTCCTTCGCGGCCGACGTGCCGGTGTTCATGGCCACGCCGACGTCCGCCTGGGCGAGCGCCGGAGCGTCGTTCGTACCGTCTCCCGTCATCGCGACCAGCTTGCCGCCCTCCTGCTCCTTCTTGATGAGTGCGAGCTTGTCCTCCGGGGTGGCTTCGGCGAGGTAGTCGTCGACGCCGGCCTCGTGGGCGATGGCGCGCGCGGTGAGCGGGTTGTCGCCGGTGATCATGACGGTACGGATGCCCATGCGGCGCAGCTCGGCGAACCGTTCCTTGATGCCGTCCTTGACGACGTCCTTGAGGTGGACGATGCCGAGGACGCGGGGGCCGTCCCAGTCGTTGACGGCGACCAGGAGCGGAGTGCCGCCGGCTGCCGAGATCTGGTCGCTCCACGCGCCCGCCTCGCCGGGCACCGTCCCGCCGTACATCTCGACCCAGGCGATGACCTGCGCCGTCGCCCCCTTGCGGATGTGGCAGACGGCGCCGTTGTCCCAGCGCAGGTCGATGCCGCTCATCCGGGTCTGCGCGCTGAACTCCACGAACCGGGCGTTCGCGAGCTCGCCGTCGGCCGGGGCCCGCAGCCCGTACCTCTCCTTGGCCAGGACCACCACGGTGCGGCCTTCGGGTGTCTCGTCGGCGAGCGAGGACAGTTGCGCGGCGTTCGCGAGCATGGCCTCCTCGACGCCCGGCAGCGGGACGAAGTCCGCGGCCTCCCGGTTGCCCAGGGTGATCGTCCCCGTCTTGTCGAGGAGGAGCGTGTTGATGTCGCCGGCGGCCTCGACCGCCCGTCCCGACATGGCGAGGACGTTGCGTTGGACGAGCCGGTCCATGCCGGCGATGCCGATCGCCGAGAGCAGCGCGCCGATCGTCGTCGGGATGAGCGTCACGAGCAGGGCGACGAGGACGGTGGTGGAGGGGGCGGCGCCCGCGTACGTGGCCATGGGCTGGATCGCGACGACGACCAGGACGAAGACGACGGTGAGCGCGGCGAGCAGGATGTTCAGTGCGATCTCGTTCGGCGTCTTCTGCCGCGAGGCACCCTCGACCAGGGCGATCATCCGGTCCATGAAGGAGTGGCCGGGACGCGAGGTCACCCGTACGACGATCCGGTCCGACAGCACCGTCGTACCGCCCGTCACTCCCGTCCGGTCGCCGCCGGACTCGCGGATGACCGGGGCCGATTCACCGGTGACGGCGGACTCGTCGACCGCCGCGACCCCGTCGACCACGTCGCCGTCGGCCGGGATCAGCTCGCCCGCCTCGACGAGCACGAAGTCGAACATCTTCAGGTCCGTGGCGGCCACGGCCTCCGTCTCCGCCCGGTCGAGATCCGTCCCGTACCGCCAGTGTCGGAGCCGCAGGGCCACCGTGTCCGTACGGGCCTTCCGCAGTGACTCGGCCTGCGCCCGGCCTCGTCCTTCGGCGACCGCCTCGGCCAGGTTGGCGAAGACGACCGTCAGCCACAGCCAGATGCTGATCACCCAGGTGAACACGGACGGGTTGACGACCGCGGACAGAGTGGTGAGGACCGATCCGACCCCGACGACGAACAGCACCGGGTTACGGACCAGGTGCCGGGGGTGAAGCTTCCGGAGGGCGTCGGGGAACGAGCGGAGCATCTGGGCGGGGTCGAGCAGCCCGCCCTCCACGCTGCGTCTGCCTCGTGGTGGATGCGTGGTGGGCGGGAGGGAAGGCGCCTGCTGGACTGGAGCGGCGGGATTCATGGGGTCAGGACCTTCATGAAGGAGCCGCCGCCCGGGACGGCGGGCGACGGCTGGACCGGCAGGACGCACCGGGAGTCCCGGGTGCGCCGGACAGAGGAACGGGAGCGAGGCGCCCTGCCGATCCCGAGGATGGACGGTGATCGGCAGGGCGCCGTCCCGGCTCGGCGCATGGCGATGGGAGGCATGGCACCGAGCGGCCTTCACCGAGGAGGGTCGAGCCACTGACGTCCTCGGCGGTGAGCGGCGGTTGCTGAATGTAGTCGCCGACTTCGGTCGTGCGGCCGGACGTTGACGTCCTTCTGACGGTCTGGGGCGTGGCTCTGACGGTTTCCTTGCACCCCGCCGCGCCGTCTGTCAGGACGGTGTCAGGACTCGCGTGCGGGGCGTCAGGGTCGCGTCAACCGCGATCGTTTTCAGTTCTCGCCCGGTCAAGACTGATCGGCACGGGGGGACGGACGACCGTCGGCTCGGCGGGCGCGTGACCATCGGCGCCGGTACACGGCACTGTCAGGGGGCGGGGGCCCCGACAGAAGCCCAACGCCGTGCGACGGCCGTCCGGCCAGGGGCCCCGCCCGTCTCGTGACCCTGAGGGGGGTCGCGAGTCGGGCCGGCCGCGGGCCGGGGTGTCCCAGGAGT
This sequence comes from Streptomyces sp. NPDC001728, assembly GCF_040297565.1. NCBI lineage: Bacteria > Bacillati > Actinomycetota > Actinomycetes > Kitasatosporales > Streptomycetaceae > Streptomyces > Streptomyces sp. NPDC001728. The sequence continues at coordinate 4,631 of NZ_JBEOZK010000031.1, read as the reverse complement.
TCTGACACGCACTCCTGGAACGGCACCCCGGCCCGTTCTCGGTTTCTGTGCCTCGCCGTGGGAATCGCGGATGACGGCCGTACGGATCGTGTCAAGAGCCTGTCAGCATCACGGCCCTGGGCGCCAGAGAGCCGTCAAGGTGGCTGCGCAGGACATGACGAGGGGCGTCTTCTTCGGGAGTGCGTGCGACACGCGCCTAATTCCGAGGAAATGCCGCGCAGTCGAAGGGGCAGTCTGGAACATGAGTGTCGAGAACATCGTCGGTCTGATCGTCGCGGTCGCCCTGGTCGGTTACCTGGTGGCCGCTTTCATCAAGCCCGAGAAGTTTTGAACGCCCGGAACCCCGCCGACGCGGCCCGTGGTCGCCGCGGCCGGCTCAAGGTCTACCTCGGCGCCGCCCGAGGCGCCGGGAAGACCTGCCGAATGCTCGACGAGGGCCGCCGCAGGGTGGCCAGGGGTACCGACGTGGTCGCCGGGCTCGTGGAGTGCCACGGACGGCCGTACACCGAGACCCTGCTCGAAGGGCTCGAACGCATCGCGCCACGAGGCCGGGAGCTCGACCTGGACGCGGTGCTGCGCCGCCGTCCGGAGGTCGTCCTCGTCGACGACCTCGCCCACGCCAACGCCCCTGGCTGCCGCAACGAGCGGCGCTGGCAGGACGTGGCCGAACTCCTCGCCGCCGGAATCGACGTCGTCACCACACTGAACGTCCAACACCTGGAATCGCTCAGCGACGTCGTCGAGCGGATCACGGAACTGCCCGGCGGGGAGACCGTCCCCGACACGGTCGTACGAGGCGCCGACCAGATCGAGCTCGTCGACCTGGCGCCCGAGGCGCTGCGCCGCCGGATGGCCCACGGCGACATACTCCCGCCCGGTGAGGTCGACGCCGCCCTCGCCCGCTACTACCGCATCGGCAACCTCACCGCTCTGCGCGAGCTCGCCCTGCTGTGGCTGGCCGACCGCGTGGACGACGCCTTGCGCGCCTACCGGTCGGAACACCGGATCGGCGGAGTCTGGGAGACCCGCGAGCGGGTCGTCGTGGCGCTCACCGGCGGGCCCGAAGGGGAGACCCTGATCCGCAGAGCCGCTCGCATCTCCGCCCGCGTCGCTCACGGCGAACTCCTCGCCGTGTACGTGGCGCGCAGCGATGTCCTGACCGCAGGCTCCTCGCCCGCCGCTCTCGGCCGGCAGCGCCGGCTCGTCGAGGACCTGGGGGGCAGCTACCACACGGTCGTCGGCGAGGACGTGCCCACGGCCCTGATCGACTTCGCCCGTGCGGAGAACGCCACCCAGCTCGTCGTCGGCACCAGCCGCCGCGGGCGGCTGGAACGCTTTCTCACCGGACGGGGCACCGGCGAGACGACCGTGGCCCTCTCCGGCGACATCGACGTCCACATGGTCACCCACGAGCGCGCGGGACGGGGTCGCCCGCTGCCCTCCCGGCGCCGCACCCTGCCGACCTCACGGCTCGTCGCCGGACCCGTCGCCGGACTGGTCCTCCCCGTGCTGCTGACCGCGTTGCTCGACCGAGCGCGCGGCTCGCTCAACCTCACCAGCGAGGCACTGCTCTTCCTCCTCACCGTGGTGGGCGTCGCGTGCATCGGCGGTGTCGCCTCCGCGCTCGTCGCCGCGCTCACCGCCTCCCTGCTGCTCAACTACTGGTTCATACCGCCCGTCGGGCAGTTCAGTTTCCAGGACCCCGACAACGTCCTCGCCCTCCTCGTCTTCGCTGTCGTCGCGGGTGTCGTCGCCGCAGCCGTCGACCGGTCCCTACGGCTCTCCCGCAGGGCCGCCCGTGCCACCGCCGAGGCCGAGACCCTGTCCTCGCTCGCGGGCTCCGTCGTCCGTGGCGAGGAGGCCGTCTCCGCCCTGCTCAGCCGGGCCAAGGAGGCCTTCGGCATGGCATCGGCCGAGCTCATGGACTCGGCCGAACTCGCCGCCGCCCGGCGGGCGGGACCTCACGATGCCCAGGACATCACCGGGGTGGCCGTCGACGACGACCTGCACCTCGTCCTGCGCGGCCGGCTTCTGTCCTCCTCCGACCGCCGCGTCCTCGCCGCCTTCGCCGCCCACGTCTCCGCCGCCGCCGAGCGCGACCGGCTCGCCGAGGCCGCCGCCGAGGTGGAACCCGTACGCGCCGCCGACCGCATGCGCACCGCGCTCCTCGCCGCCGTCAGCCACGACCTGCGTACCCCGCTCGCCAGCGGCTGGGCCGCCGTCGCCTCGCTGCGCAGCCCCGACGTCGACTTCACCGAGGAGGAACGGCGGGAGCTCCTCGACACCGCCGACACCTCCATGGCCCGGCTCGGCCGGCTCATCGACAACCTCCTCGACATGAGCCGCCTCCAGGCGGGGGCCCTCTCCCTGTCCCTACGACCCACCGCGATGGAGGAGATCGTCCCCTCGGCTCTTGACACCGTGCCGCCCGGCACCCGGCCGCCCGCAGTCGGCAGCCTGGAGGACACCCCAGCGGTGCTCGCCGACCCGCCCCTCCTGGAACGGGTGGTCGCCAACCTGGTCGCCAACGCCACCCGCTTCGCCCCGCCCGAGCACCCGGTCCTGATCACCTCCAGCACGCTGGCCGGCCGCGTGGAACTCAGGATCGTCGACCGCGGCCCCGGCCTGCCCGCACACGCTCAGGAGAGGGCCTTCCAGCCCCTCCAGCGCCTTGGCGACACCGACAACGCCACAGGAATCGGCCTCGGTCTCGCACTCTCCCGGGGGCTCACCGAGGCCATGGGGGGCACGCTCACCCCGGAGGACACCCCGGGCGGCGGCCTGACCATGGTCCTCAGCCTGCCCTGCGCACCGCTGGAGAGGAGCGGCACCGACGGAGCCACGCAGGCGATGAGTGAGCCGAACCCGGTGTTTCCTTTAGGCCGAGTCATACCTTCAGACGGGTGCGGATGAGAGTGTCGAGGCGCCGCCACGCCGGGGACTCGGCGTTGACCGTGCCCTGGACGAGGGCGGGGATCTCGGAGGCCGTGTCCAGTTCGGGCAGTCCGTCGGGCCCGTAGCGTGCTCGGGTCGCCTCGACGATCCGGCGGGCGAGGTCGTCGAGGCGGGGGTCGTCGGCATCGAGGCCGTGCGCGTGGTCGTAGTCGAGGAAGAGTTGCCGCCGCGCGGGGTCGGCCAGGATCTCGTCCTGGTCCCCGAAGAGTGTCATCGCCTCGTCCGGGTGGGTGGCGAACACGAGGATCCACAGGTCGCGTTGCAGGTCCACCCATCGGGAGGTGAATCCCCAGCCGGGCAGCCGCTGCAGAAAGGCGGTGACCTCGGTGGGCAGGGGTGACAGTTCCCCGGCGGCGAGCCGGCGCAGGCGCCCCTGTGTCGCCCGCAGGTCGCGAATGCGGCCGGTGAGCTCGTCGTCGATCTCGCGCAGCGCCTGCTGGAAGTCCTCATGGGCCGCCGCTCTGAGGTCCCGGATACGGGCGAGGGGGACCCCGGCTTCCGCGAGTGCGCGGATCTTGATCAGTTCGATGGCGTCAGCAGCCCCGTACCTTCGGTAACCAGATGCGTCGCGGTTGGGCTCGGGGAGCAGTCCCTTGTCGTGGTAGACGCGAATCGTCTTCGTCGACACTCCGACGTACCTGGCCAGCTGCCCGATGGTGATCACCCGGCCATCGTCCCATTTGACCTTTCCCCAGGGGCAGGGTCGCACCCTGGCGTCATGACGAACAAGAACACCGATCGGGAGACCCTGCGAGCGCTGGCAGACGACGGCAACGAGACCGCTCTGGACCGGCTGGCCGACCTCGCCGACGCTGTCGGCGACCTGGAGGAACTGAGCGAGCTGCTGGACGAGGGATCCATGCGCGCCGGGCTCCTGCTCACACGACGTGCCGTCGCGGCCGGCGACCTGCGCACGTTGCAGCGGATCTCGGACGCCGGATACGACGACGCCGGCAACGAGCTGGACCGACTGCTGAAGGCCCCGGTCGGCGAGGAAACGGACTGTTACGGACGGCGGCGCGTACGGGATGTGTAAAGACGGCCGCAGTACACGTTAGGGGGACGTCAACGGCGACGGTGTCGTGGCTGAAATGCGATTTCCTCTCACAGGTCCGACGGACCGCTCATCTCATCCACTCACATCCGGGAGCTCACGATGGCCGACCTGGCCTTCGTCGTCACCACGATCGCGATCTTCGCGCTGGTGGCTTTCGTCGCCAAGGCGGTGGCGAAGCTGTGACTGTCGAGAACATCATCGGTCTGGTTGTCGCCGCCGGCCTGCTGGCCTATCTCGTCCTCGCCCTCGTCAAGCCGGAGAGGTTCTGAGTACGGATATGAGTCCCGTCCTTGCTGGAGTCCTCCAGCTCCTCGCCCTGGTCGTCGCACTCGGTCTCTCCTACCGGCCGCTCGGTGACTACATGGCCAAGGTGTACTCCTCGGAGAAGCACTACAAGCCCGAGAAGTGGATCTACAAGGCCATCGGCGCCAATCCGAACGTGGAGATGCGCTGGCCCGCCTACCTGCGCGGTGTCCTCGCCTTCTCCGCGGTGAGTGTGCTCTTCCTCTACCTGCTCCAGCGCGTCCAGGGCGCGCTGCCGGGCTCGCTCGGCTTCGTGTCGATCGATCCGGACCAGGCGTTCAACACGGCCGCCTCGTTCGTGGCGAACACCAACTGG
>NZ_JBEOZK010000030.1:0-71957 GCF_040297565.1 Streptomyces sp. NPDC001728 | reverse complement strand
ACGCCAGCGTCAACCACACATCGTCCGCGGCTACTTCGGCGGCCCGCATGTCCGCTACGTCCTGGACGAGAACCCTTTGAGTTTCTGATCAATAGGTCACCCAATTCCGCCGAATAACCAGGTTTGATGTTCGTCAACGCGCACCGGTGGAGCTGCCGGCGGAGTCAGACCTTGATGATTGTGATGCGTCCGCCGCACAGGGTGGTGAGGTCCTCGGGGTCGGAGGTGAGGATCGTGACGGGCCCTGGTGAGGCGAGCGCGGTAGCGGCGAGCATCGCGTCGATGGCGTACTTGTGGCCGTGCAGGCCGGAGTCGGCGAGGAGGGTGGCGGCATGGCGGGCGATGGGCTCGGTGATCGGTTCGATGACGAGTCGGGAGAGCGTCCACTCCAGGGCCGGGCGGTTGATGCGCGGGTGTACCACTTCGACGAGGGTCGCCGCCGAGGTGATTACGCGCAGGTCGTCGGCGCGAGCGAGGGCAAGCCAGCCGGTGACCGTGCGATCACGCAAGGTGGCCTTGGCCAGCCCTTCGCTGTCGAGGACGAGGGTTCCGCCAGGGACCGCGGGGGAGCGGGTCACGCGACGCTCGCCCCGTGCTGTGCCTGCTCGCTTCGCGCCTGGGCGAGCTGATCGCGCAGGGACTGGATCTCCTCGTCCGTGACGGGTCCGTGCTCGGCCTCGGCGACGGTGATGAGTTCGTTGAGGTTGTCGCGTTCGATCTGGCGGGCGACGGCGGCGGCCACGTAGGCGGACAGGCCGGAGGGGCCGCTGCGGGCCTTGGCGGCTTCGGCGATGTCGCGCGGCATGGTGATCGAGTACTTGCCGGTAGGCTCACTCATGATACTTATCCTACCTGTCATCCTCCCTGTTGCGGGTCATGGTCCTCGCGGCGAACCGAGTGGTCTCCACGAATCCCGCGTCCCACAGATGTCCCGCGCGGGCCTGTTTCGAGGGGTCTGGAACGCCTCACTCAGTAGGTGAGTCGGAGGTGAAAGCGCGGGTCACGGGTGTGTAGATGAGGGAAGGCCGAGAAGCGCAACGCACATGGGCCGTGTGCGTTCTGACATGAACAAAGAAGCCCCTGACCTGCATTTCTGCAGGTCAGGGGCTTCTTAAGCACTTCTCGCGAAGTGCCCCCGGCAGGATTCGAACCTGCGCACACGGCTCCGGAGGCCGTTGCTCTATCCCCTGAGCTACGGGGGCGTGCGCCGCGTTCGGCGGCGACGGGTTGAACACTACCAGCTCCTGGGGAGTGGCTGTGAACAGGTATTTCCGGGGCGTCACCAGGGGTTGGGTCCCCCGCACGGGTCAGAAGTGGGCAAAACCCGGACGCGGTCGTTCTGGGCGGCCTACTCTCGTTCGTGTGTCAGGCGTGTCCGGTCGGGTGCTCGTTGTCGATGACAACAAGGTGATCCGGCAGTTGATCAGGGTCAATCTCGAACTTGAGGGGTTCGAGGTCGTGACCGCGGCCGATGGTGCCGAGTGTCTGGATGTCGTGCACCGGGTCCGTCCCGATGTCGTCACCCTCGACGTCGTCATGCCCCGCTTGGACGGGATCAAGACCGCCGAGCGATTGCGGGCCGACCCGCGGACCAGTCATCTTCCGGTCGCGATCATCAGTGCCTGCGGGGAGCACGAGGTAGCCGGCGGGGTCGCCTCCGGCGTCGACGCCTTTCTCGCCAAGCCCTTCGAGCCCACCGAACTCGTCCGCGTCGTGCGCCAGCTGCTCCACCGCGAGCGCCGCGAGCGCCCCGAGGCCGCCGGATCCGACGGGCCCGACGGGGGAGAGGACCCGGCCGCAGCCGACGACCACCCGATAGGCGACCGCCCCACGGACGACCGGCCCCTCGACGGCCGTACCAGGAACACGTCCGGTCACTGCTGAGGCTGACGCCGAGGGTGACGGTTGACGCGACGGGTGCCCGCATGCCGAAACCGGTTCGCGTTCCCACCCCCCTCCTCCCCTAGGCTTGACCCGTGACCCCCGCGGACCTCTCCCTCACCGTGCTGCACGCCGTGCGTCGTGCGGTCGACGACGGTGCGCTGCGGGTCGACGTGCCCTCCCGGGTCAAGGTCGAGCGGGCCCGGCCCGGTGGTGCGGGGGAGTACGCCAGCAACGTCGCCCTCACCCTCGCCCGGCCCTCCGGACGCAGCGCCCTCGATGTCGCCGGGATCCTCCGGGAACGCCTCCGTGACGTCCCCGGGCTGCGACGCGTCGAGATCACCGGGCCCGGATTCCTCAACTTCACCCTGCGGCGCGACGCCGCCGGCGAGCTCGTCCGGGCGGTACGGGACGCCGGAGCCGCGTACGGCAGCGGGACCGCCCTCGCCGGGACCACCGTCCGCTTCGCCGACCCGACGGACACGACCGGGCCGCGCGCCGCCCTCCTCACCCGGACCGTCGTCCGGCTGCTGCGCACCCAGGGCGCCGACGCCGGGTTCGGCGGCACCGAGCGGATCCACGTACGGGAAGGGGCGTACGACCCCGGCGCCCTCGACGGCCTCGGTACCGACGCCGCCCACTGGGCCCTGCTCCGCGCCGCGCCCCAGGACCGGCCCCTCGACGGACCTCCCCTCCTCGTCCAGCACGAGCGCAACGCCCTCTTCCGGGTCCGGTACGCCCACTCCCGCGTGCGGCGGCTGCTCGTCAACGGCGCACAGCTCGGCGCCGTCCCCTCGTACGACGAGGTACTCGAACCGCCCACTCCCGCTCTCCTCGGCGCCCTCCGCGACCACCCCTCCGTCCTCCTGGCCGCCGCCCGCCACCGCGCCCCCGATCGGGTCGCCCGGCATCTGGAGACCATCGCCGACGCGCTGCTCGCGTTCCAGCACGGTGTTCTGCCGCTCGGCGACGAGAAACCCTCGGCCGCCCATCGTTCCCGGCTCGCGCTCGCCGAAGCCGCCGGGACGGTGCTCGCCGGTGGCCTCTCCGTGCTCGGCATCAGCGCACCCGATCGGATCTGAAAGAGCCAGACATGAGTCGTTCCGCCCACCCCGCAGGGCCCCGTCACGCCGATGTCCTCCCCGAGGGTCACTACTCCGCGCCGCCCGCCGACCTCAACGTCCTCGACCCCAAGGTCTGGGCCCGGACGGTGGAGCGGGACCCGCGCGGTGTCGTCACTCTCGGGGGCATCGGCGTCGACGCCCTCGCCGAGGAGTTCGGCACCCCCGCCTACTTCCTCGACGAGACCGACTTCCGCGCCCGCTGCCGCGCCTGGGCCGAGGCCTTCGGCAAGGACGCCGACGTGTTCTACGCCGGGAAGGCGTTCCTCTCGCGGGCCGTCGTGCGCTGGCTCCAGGAGGAGGGGCTGAACCTCGACGTGTGCTCCGGCGGGGAACTCGCCACCGCCCTCTCCGCCGGGATGCCCGCCGAGCGCATCGCCTTCCACGGCAACAACAAGAGCGAGGACGAGATCCGCGTCGCCGTCGAGGCCGGCGTGGGGCGGATCGTGCTCGACTCCTTCCAGGAGATCGTGCGGGTCGCGCACATCGCCCAGTCCCTCGGGAAGCGGCAGCGCGTGCAGATCCGCGTCACCGTCGGCGTCGAGGCCCACACGCACGAGTTCATCGCCACCGCGCACGAGGACCAGAAGTTCGGTCTCGCGCTCGCCGGCGGGCAGGCCGCCGAGGCCGTACGCCGGGCGCTGAGGCTCGACGGCCTCGAACTCATCGGCATCCACTCGCACATCGGCTCGCAGATCTTCGACATGGCCGGCTTCGAGGTCTCCGCCCGCCGGGTCGTGCGGCTGCTCGCCGAGGTCCGTGACGAGCACGGGGTGGAGCTGCCCGAGATCGACCTGGGCGGCGGCCTCGGCATCGCGTACACCTCCGAGGACGACCCGCGCGAGCCGCACGAGATCGCCAAGGCGCTCGGCGAGATCGTGACGCGCGAGTGCGAGGCCGCCGGGCTCGCCACGCCCCGCATCTCGGTCGAGCCGGGGCGCGCGATCGTCGGGCCCACCGCCTTCACCCTCTACCGGGTGGGCACGATCAAGCCCCTCGAAGGGCTGCGGACGTACGTGAGCGTCGACGGGGGCATGTCGGACAACATCCGCACCGCCCTGTACGACGCCGAGTACAGCGTCAGTCTCGTCTCGCGGACCAGTGACGCCGAGCCGATGCTGTCGCGGGTCGTGGGCAAGCACTGCGAGAGCGGCGACATCGTCGTACGGGACGCCTTCCTGCCGTCGGACCTGGCGCCCGGCGACCTCATCGCCGTGCCGGCCACCGGCGCGTACTGCCGCTCCATGGCCAGCAACTACAACCACGCGCTCCGGCCGCCCGTCGTCGCCGTCCGTGACGGCGAGGCACGGGTCATCGTGCGGCGCGAGACGGAGGAAGATCTCCTGCGTCTCGACGTCGGATGATGAAATAGTCGAGTGATGAAATAGATGTCTCAGGATCCGGACGAGGGGCTGAAACCCCCGTCCGGTGAGTGAGACTGGTTCCACCGTTGAGAACCGCAGAGACTCGAACGTAGAGATACGAAGTAGTACGAGAAAGAGGTCGGATGATGCGTACGCGTCCGCTGAAGGTGGCGCTGCTGGGCTGTGGAGTGGTCGGCTCAGAGGTGGCGCGCATCATGACGACGCACGCCGACGACCTCGCCGCGCGCATCGGCGCCCCGGTCGAGCTCGCCGGCGTGGCGGTCCGCCGCCCGGACAAGGTCCGTGAGGGGATCGCGCCCGAGCTGATCACCACCGACGCCACCGCCCTGGTCAAACGGGGCGACATCGACGTCGTCATCGAGGTCATCGGCGGGGTCGAGCCGGCCCGCACCCTCATCACCACCGCCTTCGAGCACGGCGCCTCCGTCGTCTCGGCGAACAAGGCGCTGCTCGCCCAGGACGGCGTGACGCTCCACGCCGCCGCCGAGCAGCACGGCCAGGACCTCTACTACGAGGCCGCCGTCGCCGGCGCCATCCCGCTGGTCCGCCCGCTGCGCGAGTCCCTCGCCGGCGACAAGATCAACCGGGTCATGGGCATCGTCAACGGCACGACCAACTTCATCCTCGACAAGATGGACACCTCCGGCGCCGGCTACTCCGAGGCGCTCGACGAGGCCACCGCCCTCGGTTACGCGGAGGCCGACCCGACCGCCGACGTCGAGGGCTTCGACGCCGCCGCCAAGGCCGCCATCCTCGCCGGGATCGCCTTCCACACGCGCGTGCGCCTCGACGACGTCTACCGCGAGGGCATGACCGAGGTCACCGCCGCCGACTTCGCCTCCGCCAAGCAGATGGGCTGCACCGTCAAGCTGCTCGCCATCTGTGAGCGGGCCGCCGACGGCGGGTCCGTCACCGCCCGCGTGCACCCCGCGATGATCCCGCTGAGCCACCCGCTCGCCTCCGTCCGCGAGGCGTACAACGCGGTCTTCGTCGAGGCGGAGGCCGCCGGGCAGCTCATGTTCTACGGCCCCGGCGCCGGCGGCTCCCCGACCGCCTCGGCCGTCCTCGGCGACCTCGTCGCCGTGTGCCGCAACAAGCTCAACGAGGCCAAGGGTCCCGGCGAGTCCGCGTACACCCAGCTGCCCGTGAGCTCCATGGGCGAGGTCGTGACGCGGTACCACATCAGTCTCGACGTGGCCGACAAGCCGGGCGTCCTCGCCCAGGTGGCGACGGTCTTCGCCGAGCACGGTGTCTCCATCGACACCGTGCGCCAGCACGTTCGCCAGGACGGAGACGGCGAGGCCTCCCTCGTCGTCGTCACCCACCGCGCGCCCGACGCCGCCCTCTCCGGGACCGTCGAGGCGCTGCGCAAGCTCGACACCGTACGCGGTGTCGCCAGCATCATGCGTGTTGAAGGGGAGTAAGGACCCATGACCCACAAGGGCACCCACCAGTGGCGCGGCATCATCGAGGAGTACCGGGACCGCCTTCCGGTCACGGACACGACGCCGGTCGTCACGCTCCGTGAGGGCGGCACGCCGCTCGTACCCGCTCAGGTCCTCTCCGAGCGCACGGGCTGCGAGGTGCATCTCAAGGTCGAGGGCGCCAACCCCACCGGCTCCTTCAAGGACCGGGGCATGACCATGGCCATCTCCAAGGCCAAGGAGGAGGGCGCGCAGGCCGTCATCTGCGCCTCCACCGGCAACACCTCCGCCTCGGCCGCGGCCTACGCGGTACGGGCCGGGATGGTGTCGGCCGTCCTCGTGCCGCAGGGCAAGATCGCGCTCGGCAAGATGGGCCAGGCCCTGGTGCACGGCGCGAAGATCCTCCAGGTCGACGGCAACTTCGACGACTGCCTGACGCTGGCCCGCAGCCTCTCCGAGAACTACCCGGTGGCGCTGGTCAATTCGGTCAACCCGGTCCGTATCGAGGGCCAGAAGACCGCCGCCTTCGAGATCGTGGACATGCTGGGCGACGCGCCCGACATCCACGTCCTGCCCGTGGGCAACGCCGGCAACATCACGGCGTACTGGAAGGGGTACCGCGAGTACGCCGCCGACGGTCTCGCCACCCACCGCCCGCGCATGTGGGGCTTCCAGGCCTCCGGCTCCGCGCCGCTCGTGCGCGGCGAGGTCGTCAAGGACCCGTCGACGATCGCCACCGCGATCCGCATCGGCAACCCGGCCTCGTGGGACTACGCGATCGCCGCGCGCGACGAGTCGGGCGGCTTCATCGACGAGGTGACGGACCGTGAGATCCTGCGCGCCTACCGCCTGTTGGCGGCGCAGGAGGGCGTCTTCGTCGAGCCCGCCTCGGCCGCGTCGGTCGCCGGTCTGCTGAAGGCCGCCGAGCAGGGCAAGGTGGATCCCGGCCAGAAGATCGTCTGCACCGTCACGGGCAACGGGCTCAAGGACCCCGACTGGGCCGTCGCCGGCGCGCCGCAGCCGGTCACCGTCCCGGTGGACGCGGCTGCCGCCGCCGAACGCCTCGGTCTGGCCTGATCCCACCCCCTTACGGGGCGAAAGCGCTGATCGAAACCCGATCAGGAACGTACATAGGCGCACAGGTTGGCTCGCGACACGCATCGTGCGCCTCCTGTGCGCCCTATGTCGCGGCAGAACCTTCCTTCGATAGGCTGTACCGAACCCGCCCCGACGCATACGCGCGGTGTCGTTGCCGTTGTCGCCCCCGTGGCCGAAACGGCCCCCGGGTTCCCCGAGCAATTCCTCCGCAACACCCGCTGTACAGAAACACCGTTGTCGCAATCAAGGAGAGTCATCGAGCGATGGCCGGTCCAGCGTTCCGCGCCGCCGCCGTACGGGTGCGCGTCCCCGCCACCAGCGCCAATCTCGGTCCGGGCTTCGACGCCTTCGGCCTGTCGCTGGGCCTCTACGACGACGTCGTCGTCCGTGTCGCCGACTCCGGGCTGCACGTCGACATCGCCGGCGAGGGCGCCGAGACGCTCCCGCGCGACGAGAGCCACCTGCTCGTACGCTCCCTGCGCACGGCCTTCGACCTGCTCGGCGGACAGCCGCGCGGCCTCGAGGTCGTCTGCGCCAACCGCATCCCGCACGGCCGCGGCCTCGGCTCCTCCTCCGCCGCCATCTGCGCGGGCATCGTCGCCGCCCGCGCCGTGACCATAGGCGGGGACGCCCGGCTCGACGAGGCCGCCCTGCTGGAGCTGGCCACCGAGATCGAGGGCCACCCCGACAACGTCGCCGCCTGTCTGCTCGGCGGATTCACGCTCGCCTGGACCGAGTCCGGTGCCGCGCGGGCGATCAGGATGGACCCCTCGGATTCCATCGTCCCGGTGGTCTTCGTCCCCGGCAAGCCGGTGCTGACCGAGACCGCCCGCGGACTCCTGCCGCGCACCGTCCCGCACGTGGACGCCGCCGCCAACGCCGGTCGCGCCGCCCTCCTCGTCGAGGCCCTGACCCGCCGCCCCGAACTGCTGCTCGCGGCCACCGAGGACCGGCTGCACCAGGAGTACCGGGCCCCCGCGATGCCCGAGAGCCTCGCCCTGGTCAACCGGCTGCGCGCGGACGGTGTCCCCGCGGTCATCTCCGGCGCGGGCCCCACGGTCCTCGCGCTGGCCGAACACGGGACGGCCGACAAGGTCGCCCGCCTGGCGGGCGAGGGCTGGGCGGCGAACCGGCTCGACCTCGACGCGTCCGGAGCGAGCGTCCTGCCGCTGGCGCCCTAGGCGCACGGCGGACCGGACGCCGGGCAGCCGCCGGGACTGGAGATTGCCGGTGAGGGAGAGGGGGAATGTTTGTCGGAGCCGGTAGTGTTAACCTCAAGTCAGCACCCGGCGCCTTTGTGGCGCGGTGCTGAGTGTCCCCATCAGGGACCACCGATTCTTCCGGGAGCCTCCCCAACTGCCTGAGCAGCCTGCCTGAGCAGTTTCGAGCACGCTCCGGAACCGGCACGACACCCCTCGCTCTTCTTCCAGCGTGAGGGCCGAGCAGGGGGCGCTCGGGCCGGACCACAGCACGTTCTCTCTTCCGCCGCACCCGGCGGGACCACCGCCCCGGACACGGTCCACCGAACACGGGACCGCTGCCGGACAGCACAACCGGTCGCCGAGCCAGATGGCCGACGTCCGCTCCAGGGAAGGACCCTTCGTGAGCGACACCACCGATCTGATGGGCGTGACTGCCGACAGCAGTGTCGACACCCCCGCGCCCGCCGCAGGTGCTGCCACCGGCGGCACCGCACGGCGCCGCCGCTCCGGCACCGGCCTCGACGGCATGGTCCTGGCCGAGCTGCAGCAGGTCGCGTCCGGCCTCGGCATCAGGGGCACCGCGCGGATGCGCAAGAGCCAGCTGATCGAGGTCATCAAGGAGGCGCAGGCCGGAGGTTCCGCCGCGCCCGCCAAGACCGCCGACGCCGCTGCCGACACCAAGCCGAAGCGCCGTGCCACCGCCAAGGCGCGTACGGGCGAGACCGCGGCAGAGGCCGCCGCGCCCAAGGCGGAGAAGACGGCCGAGAAGGCCGTCGCCCCGCAGCAGATCGACATCCCGGGCCAGCCCGCCTCGGAGGATCAGCCGGCCGGCGAGCGCCGTCGTCGCCGTGCCACCGCCCCCGCCGGTTCGCCGGAGGGCGAGGCCAAGGCCGAGGCCGCGCAGGTCGTGAAGACCGAGGCCCGCACCGACACGCAGACCGACGCCAAGGCCGAGGCCGCCGTCGACGGCGCCGAGGGCCGTGGCCGCCGTGACCGCGGCGAGCGCGGGGAGCGCGGCGAGCGCCGTGACCGCCGTGACCGTCAGCGCGACCGCGGCAAGCAGGGCGACGAGCAGCAGGGCGGTGGCCAGGGCGGCCAGCGCCAGCGCCAGGGCGGCCAGGGTCAGGGCCAGCAGAGCCAGGGCCAGGGCCAGGGCCAGCAGGGCGGCCAGCAGGCCGGTCCGCAGGACGACTACGACGACGAGGGCGGCCGTCGCGGCCGTCGGGGCCGTTACCGCGACCGTCGCGGGCGTCGTGGCCGTGACGACTTCCAGGCCGGCGAGCCGCAGGTCGCCGACGACGACGTCCTGATCCCCGTCGCGGGCATCCTCGACATCCTCGACAACTACGCGTTCATCCGGACCTCCGGCTACCTGCCCGGTCCGAACGACGTGTACGTCTCCCTCGCCCAGGTCCGCAAGAACGGGCTGCGCAAGGGTGATCACGTCACCGGCGCCGTGCGTCAGCCGAAGGAGGGCGAGCGCCGCGAGAAGTTCAACGCGCTGGTCCGCCTGGACTCGGCGAACGGCATGGCGGCCGACTCCGGCCGCGGCCGTCCGGAGTTCAACAAGCTGACCCCGCTGTACCCGCAGGACCGGCTCCGTCTGGAGACCGACCCGGGCGTGCTGACCACGCGGATCATCGACCTCGTGTCGCCGATCGGCAAGGGCCAGCGCGGTCTGATCGTGGCCCCGCCGAAGACCGGCAAGACCATGATCATGCAGGCCATCGCCAACGCGATCACCACCAACAACCCCGAGTGCCACCTGATGGTCGTCCTGGTCGACGAGCGTCCGGAAGAGGTCACCGACATGCAGCGGTCGGTCAAGGGCGAGGTCATCTCCTCGACCTTCGACCGTCCGGCCGAGGACCACACCACCGTCGCCGAGCTGGCCATCGAGCGCGCCAAGCGTCTCGTGGAGCTGGGTCACGACGTGGTCGTCCTGCTCGACTCGATCACCCGCCTGGGCCGCGCGTACAACCTCGCGGCGCCGGCCTCCGGCCGCATCCTTTCCGGTGGTGTCGACTCGACCGCGCTCTACCCGCCGAAGCGCTTCTTCGGTGCCGCGCGCAACATCGAGGACGGCGGCTCGCTGACCATCCTCGCCACCGCGCTGGTGGACACCGGTTCGCGCATGGACGAGGTGATCTTCGAGGAGTTCAAGGGCACCGGCAACATGGAGCTCAAGCTCGACCGGAAGCTCGCCGACAAGCGCATCTTCCCCGCGGTGGACGTCGACGCGTCCGGCACCCGCAAGGAGGAGATCCTGCTCGGCGCCGACGAGCTGGCCGTCACCTGGAAGCTGCGTCGTGTGCTCCACGCGCTCGACCAGCAGCAGGCGATCGAGCTGCTGCTCGACAAGATGAAGCAGACGAAGTCGAACGGCGAGTTCCTGCTCCAGATCCAGAAGACGACGCCGGGCGGCAAGAACGACGACTGACGCGAGAGCTGCGTCACACGACGAGACCCGGGCCCCGTCTCCGTAACCCCGTCGTGACCTGCGTAAACCACTGCGCCCACCGTGCCCCGCACGGTGGGCGCAGTGCTGTCTCCGCCCGAGCTCACCGAAACCTCACAGGTCCATATGCAACCCTTTCGGGTGCTTCGCCGTCACACATGGTGAACCGAGGGCCGAGGGAAGACGATGACCGAGCAGAACAAGAGCGGCCGAATAGGCGGCGCGGGAACCGGCCGCCGCCGCAAACCGCCCGCCGCGCGACGCCGCAGGACGACGATCCTGCTGTCGGCCGCCGCCGCCGTGCTCGTCCTCGGCGGCGCCGGAGCGGGGTTCGCGTACCTCAAGCTCGACGGCAACATCAAGGGCGTCGACATCAACGCCCAGCTGGGCACCGACCGCCCCGACGACACCGACAACGACTCCGTGGACATCCTCGTCCTAGGCTCCGACTCCCGCTCCGGCGACAACGGCGCCTACGGCAAGGACGAGGGCGGCGCCCGCTCCGACACCGCGATGGTCGTCCACGTCTACGAGGGCCACAAGAAGGCCAGCGTGGTCTCCATACCCCGCGACACCCTCATCGACCGGCCCACCTGCGCCGACGGCAAGGGCGCCACCGTCGCCGGCGAGCAGCGGGCCATGTTCAACACCGCGTACGAGGTCGGCGGCCCCGCCTGCGCCGTCAAGACCGTCGAATCGATGTCCGGCATCCGCATGGACCACTACATCGAGGTCGACTTCACCGGCTTCAAGAAGCTCATCGACGAACTCGGCGGCGTGGAGATCACCACCACCACCGCCATCAAGGACAGCAAGAGCCACCTCGACCTCGGACCGGGCACCCACACCCTCGACGGCGAGCAGTCCCTCGGCCTCGTCCGCACCCGCAAGAGCGTCGGCGACGGCAGCGACCTCGGCCGCATCCAGCTCCAGCAGGCCTTCATGAAGGCCTTCATCGACCAGGTCAAGAGCGTCGGCGTCCTCACCAACCCGACCAAGCTGTACGGCCTCGCCGACGCCGCCACCAAGGCCATCACGCCCGACTCCGAACTCGACTCCGTCCAGGAGCTGATGGGCTTCGCCAAGGGCCTCTCCGGCATCGGCGCCCAGAACGTCCACATGGTCACCATGCCCGTCGAGTACGACCCCCGGGACCCCAACCGCGTCGTCCCCCTCGAAGCCCAGGCCGAGCAGGTCTGGACGGCCCTGAAGAAGGACCTCCCGATCCCCGCGGCGGCCACCGAGGGCACCGCCACCGGCAAGGCCGACGGCCTCGTGAGGTAGCGCCGGAGGCGCCGCCCCGAGCGGCTCAGGAATAGTTCCGGCCCGACCCCGGTTTTGGGAGATGCGGCCGGTCCTGGCAGACTGGTACGTCGGCCCCGGTTCACGTTTGCCGCAACCCGCGGAAGCGACCCGGAGCCCTCCCGAAACTAGGAGACACCTTGAAGCGCGAGATCCACCCCGAGTACGTCGAGACCCAGGTCAGCTGCACCTGCGGCGCGTCGTTCACCACCCGGAGCACGCTGACCGAGGGCACCATCCGTGCCGAGGTCTGCTCCGAGTGCCACCCGTTCTACACGGGCAAGCAGAAGATCCTCGACACCGGCGGCCGCGTCGCCCGCTTCGAGGCCCGCTTCGGCAAGGCCACCGGCTCCGCCAAGTAGCGAGCCCCTGCGCCGGTCCTCGGTCGCCCCGCGCGGGTGGCCGGGACCGGCGCTTTGCCGTCCCCGTAGCAACTGACGAAAACCCCAGGAGCCCCCGATGTTCGAGGCGGTCGAGGAACTGGTCGGCGAGCACGCCGACCTGGAGACGAAGCTCGCGGACCCTTCGGTCCACGCCGATCAGGCGAACGCGCGCAAGCTCAACAAGCGCTACGCCGAGCTGACCCCGATCGTCGCCACCTACCGGGCCTGGAAGCAGACCGGTGACGACATCGAGACCGCCCGCGAGTTCGCGCACGACGACCCCGACTTCGCCGCCGAGGTCAAGCTGCTGGAGAAGGACAGGGAGGGGCTCACCGAGAAGCTCCGCCTGCTCCTCGTCCCGCGCGACCCGAGCGACGACAAGGACGTCATTCTGGAGATCAAGGCGGGCGCGGGCGGCGACGAGTCCGCCCTCTTCGCCGGCGACCTGCTCCGCATGTACCTCCGGTACGCCGAGCGCGTCGGCTGGAAGACCGAGATCATCGACGCCACCGAGTCCGAGCTGGGCGGCTACAAGGACGTCCAGGTCGCCGTGAAGACCAAGGGCGGCAACGGCGCCACCGAGCCCGGCCAGGGCGTCTGGGCCCGCCTCAAGTACGAGGGCGGGGTGCACCGCGTGCAGCGCGTGCCCGCGACCGAGTCCGCCGGCCGCATCCACACCTCCGCCGCCGGCGTGCTCGTCACGCCCGAGGCCGAGGAGGTCGAGGTCGAGGTCCACGCCAACGACCTGCGCATCGACGTCTACCGCTCGTCCGGCCCCGGCGGCCAGTCGGTCAACACCACCGACTCCGCGGTCCGCATCACCCACCTGCCGACCGGCATCGTCGCCTCCTGCCAGAACGAGAAGAGCCAGCTCCAGAACAAGGAGCAGGCCATGCGCATCCTGCGCTCCCGGCTGCTCGCCGCCGCACAGGAGGAGGCCGAGTCCAAGGCCGCCGACGCCCGCCGCAGCCAGGTCCGCACGGTCGACCGCTCCGAGAAGATCCGCACGTACAACTTCCCGGAGAACCGCATCTCCGACCACCGCGTCGGCTTCAAGGCGTACAACCTGGACCAGGTGCTCGACGGCGAGCTCGACCCCATGATCCAGGCCTGCGTCGACGCCGACTCGGCCGCCAAGCTCGCCGCGGCGTAAGTGGCGTAAGTTCCGTAAGCCCCACCCCGCACCACGGAGGACCAGCGTGAACCTGCTGCTTGCCGAGGTGGCCCAGGCCACCCAGCGGCTGGCCGACGCCGGCGTTCCCTCACCGCGTTTCGACGCGGAGGAGCTCGCCGCGTTCGTGCACGGCGTCAAGCGGGGGGAGCTGCACAACGTCAAGGACGCCGACTTCGACGCCCGCTACTGGGAGACCGTCGCCCGCCGCGAGGCCCGCGAACCGCTCCAGCACATCACCGGGCGGGCGTTCTTCCGCTACCTGGAGCTCCAGGTCGGACCCGGCGTCTTCGTGCCCCGGCCGGAGACCGAGTCGGTCGTCGGCTGGGCCATAGACGCCGTACGCGCCATGGACGTCGTCGAACCCCTCATCGTCGACCTCTGCACCGGCTCCGGGGCCATCGCCCTCGCCATGGCCCAGGAGGTCCCGCGCTCGCGCGTGCACGCCGTCGAGCTCTCCGACGACGCCCTCGTGTGGACCCGGAAGAACGCCGAGGGATCCCGGGTCACCGTCCACCAGGGCGACGCGCTCGGCGCGCTCCCCGAGCTGGACGGACAGGTCGACCTGGTCATCTCCAACCCGCCGTACATCCCGCTCACCGAATGGGAGTACGTCGCACCCGAGGCCCGCGACCACGACCCGGAGATGGCCCTCTTCTCCGGCGAGGACGGCCTCGACACCATCCGAGGCATCGAGCGCACCGCCCACCGGCTGCTCCGCCCCGGCGGCCTCGTCGTCATCGAGCACGCCGACACCCAGGGCGGGCAGGTGCCGTGGATCTTCAACGAAGAGGCCGGCTGGGCCGACGCCGCCGACCACCCGGACCTGAACAACCGGCCGCGCTTCGCGACCGCCCGCAAGGCGATGCCGTGACCAGCACGACCGCCATGACCGACATGGCGAACCACGCGAACGAGGAGGCCGGGAACTGATGGCACGGCGATACGACTGCAACGAGGCGACCGACCGTGTGACCGGCCTGCGCGAAGCCGCGTCCGCCGTCCGCCGGGGCGAGCTCGTCGTGCTGCCCACCGACACCGTGTACGGGATCGGCGCGGACGCCTTCAGCAGCGAGGCCGTCGCGGACCTGCTCGCCGCCAAGGGCCGGGGCCGCAACATGCCCACGCCCGTGCTCATCGGCTCCCCGAACACGCTCCACGGCCTCGTCACGGACTTCTCCGAGCAGGCCTGGGAACTCGTCGACGCCTTCTGGCCCGGGGCGCTCACCCTCGTCGCCAGGCACCAGCCGTCCCTCCAGTGGGACCTCGGCGACACCCGGGGCACCGTCGCCATCCGCATGCCGCTGCACCCCGTCGCGATCGAGCTGCTCACCGAGGTCGGCCCGATGGCCGTCTCCTCGGCGAACCTCACGGGACACCCGGCGCCGGAGGACTGCGACGCGGCCCAGGGCATGCTCGGCGACTCCGTCTCCGTCTACCTCGACGGCGGACCCACACCCGGGATCGTCCCCTCGTCCATCGTCGACGTCACGGGCAAGGTCCCGGTGCTGCTGCGCGAGGGAGCACTGTCGCCGGAGGAGCTCCGGAAGGTCGTACCCGACCTCGAGGTGGCACATTGACCGCCCCTGAGGGGCGTGGCATAGCGGGGTTCGAAGACAGCGGCACCTTCCGCATCCTCCACGTCAGCACCGGCAACGTCTGCCGCTCGCCGATCACCGAGCGGCTGACCCGCCATGCCCTGAGCGACCGCCTCGGCGATCCCCTCGGCGGCGGCCTGATCGTGGAGAGCGCGGGCACGTGGGGCCACGAGGGCGCCCCGATGGAGGCCAACGCGGAACTGGTCCTCGCCGACTTCGGCGCGGACTACAGCGGCTTCGTGGGGCGCGAGCTCCTCGACGAGCACGTCATCCGCGCGGACCTCGTCCTGACGGCGACCCGCGACCACCGGGCGCAGGTCATCTCCATGGGCCACTCGGCGGGCCTGCGCACCTTCACCCTGAAGGAGTTCACCCGCCTGGTCCGCGCGATCGACCCGGCCACCCTCCCGGACGCCCACGACGAGGGCATGGTGGAACGCGCCCGCGCCCTGGTCCGCGCGGCAGCGGCTCTACGCGGGTGGCTCCTGGCCCCCTCGGTGGACGCGGACGAGGTCAACGACCCGTACGGCGCCCCGATCACGTTCTTCCGCTCGATCGGCGACGAGATCAACCAGGCTCTGGATCCTGTGGTGACGGCGCTGACGGGCGTCTCGGCGCGGGACTGACGCTCAGCGGGCGGGCGGGAGCCGGCGTGCCTACATTGGTGCCATGCCGGTCACCGCTCCCCCCGAAGCGGGTCTCGACGTCCTGCGTCGGCAGGATCCCGAGATCGCCGACGTGCTGCTCGGTGAGGTGCGCCGGCAGGCCGACAGTCTGCAGCTGATCGCCGCCGAGAACTTCACCTCGCCCGCCGTCCTCGCCGCGCTCGGTTCACCCCTCACCAACAAGTACGCCGAGGGCTATCCCGGTGCCCGGCACCACGGCGGCTGCGAGTACGTCGACGCCGCCGAGCGGATCGCCGTGGAACGGGCCACCACGCTCTTCGGAGCCGACCACGCGAACGTCCAGGCCCACTCGGGCTCCTCGGCCGTCCTGGCGGCGTACGCGGCCCTTCTCAGGCCCGGTGACACGGTTCTCGCCATGGGGCTCGAACACGGTGGGCACCTCACCCACGGTTCGCCCGCCAACTTCTCCGGCCGCTGGTTCGACTTCGTCCCGTACGGCGTCGACGCCGAGACCGGGCTCGTCGACTACGAGCAGGTCGCCGCGCTCGCCCGGCACCACCGTCCGAAGGCGATCGTCTGCGGCTCCATCTCGTACCCCCGCCACCTCGACTACGCCGTCTTCCGGGAGATCGCCGACGAGGTCGGCGCCTATCTGATCGCGGACGCGGCCCACCCCATCGGCCTGGTCGCCGGGGGAGCGGCCCCGAACCCCGTCCCGTACGCCGACGTGGTCTGCGCGACCACGCACAAGGTGCTGCGCGGTCCGCGCGGCGGGCTGATCCTCTGCGGCGACGACCTCGCGGGGCGGATCGACCGCGCGGTGTTCCCGTTCACCCAGGGCGGCGCCCAGATGCACACGATCGCGGCGAAGGCCGTGGCGTTCGGCGAGGCCTCCACCCCGGCGTTCACCGC
Source organism: Streptomyces sp. NPDC001728 (assembly GCF_040297565.1). Taxonomy (NCBI): domain Bacteria; kingdom Bacillati; phylum Actinomycetota; class Actinomycetes; order Kitasatosporales; family Streptomycetaceae; genus Streptomyces; species Streptomyces sp. NPDC001728. The sequence continues at coordinate 55,396 of NZ_JBEOZK010000030.1, read as the reverse complement.
GTACGCCCACCAGGTGGTCGAGCACGCCCGGGTCCTCGCCGCCGCCCTCGCCGCCGAGGGCTTCGCGCTGACGACCGGCGGCACCGACACCCACCTCATCACCGCCGACCCCGGCCCCCTCGGCATCGACGGCCGCACCGCCCGCTCCCGGCTGGCCGCCGCCGGTGTGGTGCTCGACACCTGCGCCCTGCCCTACGGGGAGGGGCGCGGCATCCGGCTGGGCACGGCCGCCGTGACGACGCAGGGCATGGGCGCCCCGGAGATGGCCAGGATCGCCGGGCTGTTCACCACCGCGCTGCGCGACGACCCCGCGGAGACCGCCAGGGTGCGGGCGGAGGTAAGGGCGCTGACCGGGCGATTTCCCCCGTATGGACCCTGAGGGAAGATCCGGGAAAGTCGCTGTGCAACCGTTCGGACGGCCCGCGTGTCTCCAAGCACATGGACGGCACGGCTAGGGTGTGGGGCTGAGATGGCCAGCGATTCCTGTGGGGCAGCCCGTGCGTGATTACCTGCTGACGCTCTGTGTCACGGCCGCGGTGACGTACCTGCTCACCGGTCCGGTGAGGAAGTTCGCCATCGCGACCGGGGCGATGCCGGAGATCCGCGCCCGCGACGTACACCGAGAACCGACTCCGCGGCTCGGTGGCATCGCCATGTTCTTCGGGCTGTGCGCGGGTCTGCTCGTCGCCGACCACCTGCAGAACCTGAACAGCGTCTTCGAGCTCTCCAACGAGCCGCGGGCCCTGCTCTCCGGTGCCGCCCTGATCTGGCTGATCGGCGTCCTGGACGACAAGTTCGAGCTGGACGCGCTGATCAAGCTGGGCGCCCAGATGATCTCGGCGGGCGTGATGGTCGCGCAGGGTCTGACGATCCTGTGGCTGCCGATCCCCGGCGTCGGCGTCGTCTCGCTGACCTCCGGGCAGGGCACCCTCCTGACCGTGGCGCTGGTGGTCGTGACCATCAACGCGGTCAACTTCGTCGACGGTCTCGACGGTCTCGCCGCCGGCATGGTCTGCATCGCCGCCGCCGCCTTCTTCCTGTACGCGTACCGCCTCTGGTACGGCTACACGATCGAGGCCGCCGCCCCCGCGACGCTCTTCACCGTGATCCTCATGGGCATGTGCCTGGGCTTCCTGCCGCACAACATGCACCCGGCGCGGATCTTCATGGGCGACTCGGGTTCGATGCTGATCGGTCTGATCCTGGCGGCCTCCGCGATCTCGATCACCGGCCAGGTCGATCCGGACGCGCTGAAGATCTTCGAGGGTTCGACCCGGCAGGCCACCCACGCCGCCCTGCCGGTCTTCATCCCGCTGGTGCTGCCGCTGACGATCATCGCGATCCCGATGGCGGACCTGGTCCTGGCGATCGTGCGCCGTACATGGAAGGGCCAGTCGCCGTTCGCGGCCGACCGCGGGCACCTGCACCACCGGCTCCTGGAGATCGGGCACTCGCACAGCCGCGCGGTCCTGATCATGTACTTCTGGTCGGCGCTGATCGCCTTCGGGACGCTGGCGTACTCGGTGCACTCGGCGTCGATGTGGATCGTGCTGTGCGTGGTCGCGCTGAGCGCGATCGGTCTGGTGCTGCTCCTGCTGCCGCGCTTCACGCCGCGGGCGCCCCGCTGGGCGCAGTCGGTCGTGCCGCCCCGCTACCGCCGCCGTACTCCGGTCCCTGTCGTGGCGGAGCTCGCTCCGGAGCCCGCGGAGGAACGCGTTCCGGTGCCGGCCGGCCTCCACGGGTCCACGGCCATCGGCAACCGCGCGCGCTTCACCGACCGAAGGAAGGCCGGAACGCCAAGTTGACGAATGGCCGCATCAGCGGCCATTACCAGACAAGGCGCCGCTCTGTCGTGCACACACGCGCGGGGTAACTCTCATGTGTGATGGTTGGCACACCTTATGGGTAAAGACCTATTCAAATAGTTTGTGATACGGTTCACGAGACCCGGCGACAGTGCCGAAAGACCGTAGTGCGACGGTCCGTTGGCCCCGAGACCCACCTCGGACCGGGCTTACGCTCGTCCATGACGACACCATCGCCCCCTCCATCACTGCGGAGACACCGCCATGCCGTCCAACGACGCACGCATCCTCTTGCACACCGCTGTTCCCACCGCTGCCGTCGGCGCTCTCGCCACGGTCATCAGCGGCGTGATCGCGGGTGGCAAGGGAGCTGTCGGTGCCGTTGTCGGCACCCTGGTCGTGATCCTTTTCATGGGGATCGGGCAGGTGGTCCTGCAGCGGACGGCGAAGTCGCTTCCGCACCTCTTCCAGGCCATGGGGCTCATGCTCTACACGGCCCAGTTGCTGGTGCTCTTCATCTTCCTGGCCTTGCTCAAGAACACGACGCTGTTCGACTTCAAGGCCTTCGCCTTCACGCTGCTCGCGACGACCGTGGTGTGGGTCGCCGCACAGGCCCGGGCCTACATGAAGGCCAAGATCACGTACATCGACCCCGGAAACACGGGGTCGAAGTCGTGAAGGGTAGGGCCGGGATAAAGCCGCGTTCGGCTTCCTGCTATCGTCCGGTGCCAACTGCGGCACTGCGGGCGCGGGCATCCGAGACGCCTGTCCCAGCGCGAGGCTCGATGCCGAACCGCCGCCCCCTTATCCGTAAGACCAGTCCAGTGCCGACCCGCGGCTGCGTGCCGCGCCGACACAACGAGGTTGCCGTACCTATGCGCCACGCTGAAGGAGCCCGCGGTGAGTGCTGACCAGACGCTTGCCTTCGACCCGGATTGCCACATCTTCAGTGGATGCGGCTTCCCGGCGCCGGGCCTGCACACGTTCATGTACGAGCCCATGTTCACCGTGGGCGGTATCGACTTCACCAAGCCGATGCTGCTGGCGATCCTGGGTTCGATCGTGGTCGTCGGGTTCTTCTGGGCCGCCTTCAACAAGCCCAAGCTGATCCCCGGCAAGATGCAGATGGTCGGCGAGGCCGGTTACGACTTCGTGCGCCGCGGCATCGTCTACGAGATCATCGGCAAGAAGGACGGCGAGAAGTACGTCCCGCTGATGGTGTCGCTGTTCTTCTTCGTGTGGATGCTCAACCTCTGGTCGATCATCCCGCTCGCCCAGTTCCCGGTCACCTCCCTGATCGCCTTCCCGGCCGGTCTCGCGCTGATCGTGTACGTCCTCTGGGTGTCGCTGACCTTCAAGAAGCACGGCTTCGTCGGCGGCTGGAAGAACATCGTCGGCTACGACAAGTCGCTCGGCGCGATCCTTCCGATGGTCATGGTCCTCGAGTTCTTCTCGAACCTGCTCATCCGGCCCTTCACGCACGCGGTGCGACTGTTCGCGAACATGTTCGCCGGTCACCTGCTGATCGTGATGTTCTCGCTGGCCACCTGGTACCTCATGAACGGCCTGGGCTTCGTCTACGCCGGCGCCTCGTTCGTGATGGTCCTCGTGATGACGGCCTTCGAGCTCTTCATCCAGGCTGTCCAGGCGTACGTCTTCGTCCTCCTGGCCTGCAGCTACGTCCAGGGCGCGCTCGCCGAGCACCACTGAGCCGTACCGGCCCCGTAGCTCCACCCCCGAATCCATCAGTCGTCCGGTGGCCAACCCCCATCGGGTCATTGAAAGAGAAGGAAGTAACGGCATGTCCGCTGCTCTCGACATGATCAACCTCGCCGCCGATGGTGGCAGCGCCAAGACCAACGTCGTCGGCAACGTCGCCTCGATCGGTTACGGCCTCGCCGCGATCGGCCCCGGCGTCGGCGTCGGCATCATCTTCGGTAACGGCACGCAGGCCCTCGCCCGCCAGCCCGAGGCCGCCGGTCTGATCCGCACCAACCAGATCATGGGCTTCGCCTTCTGTGAGGCGCTCGCCCTCATCGGCATCGTCATGGGCTTCGTCTACCAGTAAGCCGGACCGACTGCCCGATTCTTTTTACGGAAGGCACTGATGTGAACGCTCTGCTTCTTGCGGCAGCGGAGGAGCCCCAGCCTCCTCTGATTCCGCATCTCGACGAGCTCGTCATCGGCCTGATCGCCTTCGTCATCGTCTTCGGCTTCCTCGCCAAGAAGCTCCTCCCGAACATCAACAAGGTTCTGGAGCAGCGTCGCGAGGCCATCGAGGGTGGCATCGAGAAGGCCGAGTCGGCCCAGATCGAGGCTCAGAGTGTGCTGGAGCAGTACAAGGCCCAGCTCGCCGAGGCCCGCCACGAGGCCGCGCGTCTTCGCCAGGAGGCGACGGAGCAGGGCACCGCGATCATCCAGGAGATGAAGGCGGAAGGCCAGCGCCAGCGCGAGGAGATCATCGCGGCCGGCCACACGCAGATCGAGGCCGACCGCAAGGCCGCGTCCGCTTCGCTGCGTCAGGACGTGGGCAAGCTCGCCACCGACCTGGCCGGCAAGCTGGTCGGCGAGTCCCTCGAGGACTCCGCCCGCCAGAGCCGGACGATCGACCGCTTCCTCGACGAGCTCGAGGAGAAGGCCGAGGCCGTCCGATGAACGGAGCGAGCCGCGAGGCACTGGCCGCAGGACGTGAGTCCCTCGACGCGCTGACCGACAACACGTCGGTCGACGCGGCGAAGCTCGCGGTCGAGCTGGCCGCAGTCACCACGCTGCTCGACCGCGAGGTGTCGCTGCGCCGGGTCCTGACGGACCCCGCGCAGTCGGGTGAGGCCAAGGCCGAGCTCGCGCAGCGACTCCTGAGCGGTCAGGTGGGTGGCGAAGCCGTCGACCTGGTGTCCGGCATGGTGCGTTCCCGCTGGTCGCGTTCGCGTGACCTGGTCGACGCGGCCGAGGAACTGGCGAACACCGCCGACCTCACCGCGGCGCAGAAGGCGGGCGCCCTCGACGACGTCGAGGACGAACTGTTCCGCTTCGGTCGGATCGTGTCCTCCAGCCCCGAGCTCCGCTCGGCGCTGACGGACAAGGCCGCCACGGCCACCGCCAAGGGCGCGCTGCTCCGCAGCCTGCTCGGCGGCAAGGCCGACCCGGCCACCGAGCGCCTGGTCGTCCGTCTGGTGACCCAGCCCCGGGGACGTAGCCTGGAAGCGGGACTCGAGTCCCTCTCCAAGCTCGCCGCGGCGCGCCGGAACCGGATGGTCGCTGTCGTCACCACGGCGGTGCCGCTGTCGGACCAGCAGAAGCAGCGCCTCGGTGCCGTACTGGCCAAGCTGTACGGCCGCGAGATGCACCTGAACCTGGACGTGGACCCCTCGGTCCTCGGCGGGATCACGGTGCAGGTCGGCGACGAGGTCATCAACGGCTCGATCGCGGAGCGCCTCGACGAGGCGACCCGCCGACTGGCCGGCTGACGACCGTCACCAGCAGCACAAGGCATCACAGCAACACAGCATCACCAGCGGCCCGGTTGGGCCGTGCAGAGATTGCAGAAGATTCCTGGGGGTCGGCCCCCAGACCCCTTAAGAAACTTCGGGCCCAACAAGGAGAGCAGGGAACCCAGATGGCGGAGCTCACGATCCGGCCGGAGGAGATCCGGGACGCACTGGAGAACTTCGTCCAGTCGTACCAGCCGGACGCGGCCTCGCGCGAGGAGGTCGGCACGGTCAGCCTGGCCGGTGACGGTATCGCGAAGATCGAGGGACTTCCCTCGGCCATGGCGAACGAGCTGCTGAAGTTCGAGGACGGGACCCTCGGTCTCGCGCTGAACCTCGAAGAGCGCGAGATCGGTGCGATCGTCCTCGGCGAGTTCAGCGGCATCGAGGAGGGTCAGCCGGTGCAGCGCACCGGTGAGGTCCTCTCCGTCGGTGTCGGTGAGGGTTACCTGGGTCGCGTCGTCGACCCGCTCGGCAACCCGATCGACGGTCTCGGCGAGATCGCGACCGAGGGCCGCCGCGCCCTCGAGCTGCAGGCCCCGGGCGTGATGGCCCGTAAGTCGGTGCACGAGCCGATGGAGACCGGCTACAAGGCCGTCGACGCCATGACGCCGGTCGGCCGTGGTCAGCGTCAGCTGATCATCGGTGACCGTCAGACCGGCAAGACCGCTCTGTGTGTCGACACGATCATCAACCAGCGCGACAACTGGCGCTCGGGCGACGTGAACAAGCAGGTCCGCTGCATCTACGTCGCCGTCGGCCAGAAGGGCTCGACCATCGCGTCCGTTCGCGGCGCCCTGGAAGAGGCCGGTGCGCTCGAGTACACGACGATCGTCGCCGCCCCGGCGTCCGACCCGGCCGGCTTCAAGTACCTGGCGCCGTACACCGGTTCCGCCATCGGTCAGCACTGGATGTACCAGGGCAAGCACGTCCTGATCGTCTTCGACGACCTGTCGAAGCAGGCCGACGCCTACCGCGCCGTGTCGCTGCTGCTGCGCCGCCCGCCGGGCCGTGAGGCCTACCCGGGTGACGTCTTCTACCTGCACTCGCGTCTCCTCGAGCGCTGCGCGAAGCTCTCGGACGAGCTGGGTGCCGGTTCGATGACCGGTCTTCCGATCGTCGAGACCAAGGCGAACGACGTGTCGGCGTTCATCCCGACCAACGTCATCTCCATCACCGACGGCCAGTGCTTCCTGGAGTCCGACCTGTTCAACGCCGGCCAGCGTCCGGCTCTGAACGTCGGTATCTCGGTCTCGCGTGTCGGTGGCTCCGCCCAGCACAAGGCGATGAAGCAGATCTCCGGCCGCCTCCGCGTGGACCTGGCCCAGTTCCGTGAGCTGGAGGCGTTCGCCGCCTTCGGTTCCGACCTGGACGCCGCCTCCAAGGCGCAGCTGGAGCGTGGACAGCGCATGGTCGAGCTGCTCAAGCAGGCTCAGTACCAGCCGATGCCCACCGAGAACCAGGTCGTCTCCGTCTGGGCCGGCACCACCGGCAAGATGGACGACGTTCCGGTCGCCGACATCCGCCGCTTCGAGGCCGAGCTCCTGGCGTACCTGCGCCAGAGCCACTCCGGTCTCATGACCTCCATCCGTGAGGGCGGCAAGATGTCCGACGACACCCTGCAGGCCGTGGGCGACGCCATCGCGGAGTTCAAGAAGCAGTTCGAGACCTCTGACGGCAAGCTGCTGGGCGAGGACGCTCCTGCCGCCGTCAACGTCTCGAAGTGACGACGGAAGGGACCTGACTCATGGGAGCGCAGCTCCGGGTCTACAAGCGTCGCATCAAATCCGTCACCGCGACGAAGAAGATCACCAAGGCGATGGAGATGATCGCCGCCTCGCGTGTCGTCAAGGCGCAGCGCAAGGTGCAGGCGTCCACGCCGTACGCGACCGAGCTGACGCGTGCGGTCACGGCGGTGGCCACGGGTGCGAACGACAACCACCCGCTGACCACCGAGGCGGAGAACCCGATCCGTGCCGCGGTTCTGCTTCTTTCGAGCGACCGCGGTCTGGCCGGCGCCTTCAACTCCAACGCCATCAAGGCCGCGGAGAAGCTGACGGCGAAGCTTGAGGGCGAAGGCCGCGAGGTCGCCATCTACGTCGTCGGCCGTCGTGGCATCGCCCACTACAACTTCCGCGAGCGGAAGCTGGCCGGTACGTGGACCGGGTTCACGGACCAGCCGTCGTACGGCGACGCCAAGACGATCGCGGCTCCGCTGATCGAGGCGATCGAGAAGGACACGGCGGAGGGTGGTGTGGACGAGCTCCACATCGTCTACACCGAGTTCGTCTCGATGATGACGCAGACGGCGGTCGAGGCCCGGCTGCTGCCCCTCAGCCTCGACGAGGTGGCGAAGGAGGCGGGCGACTCGGACACGCTTCGTCCGCTGTACGACTTCGAGCCGTCGGCGGAGGACGTCCTCGACGCCCTGCTGCCGCGGTACGTCGAGAGCCGGATCTACAACGCGCTGCTCCAGTCGGCTGCTTCCAAGCACGCCGCCACGCGACGCGCGATGAAGTCGGCGACCGACAACGCGGGAGACTTGATCAACAACCTCTCCCGACTTGCCAACGCGGCCCGCCAGGCCGAAATCACCCAGGAAATCAGCGAGATCGTCGGTGGCACCGCAGCCCTGGCCGACGCGACCGCGGGGAGTGACAAGTAATGACGACCACTGTTGAGACGGCCGCCGCCACGGGCCGCGTCGCCCGGGTCATCGGCCCGGTCGTCGACGTGGAGTTCCCCGTCGACGCGATGCCGGCGATCTACAACGCCCTGCACGTCGAGGTCATGGACCCGACCGAGGAGGGCGCGACCAAGACGCTGACCCTCGAGGTCGCCCAGCACCTCGGTGACGGCGTTGTCCGCGCCATCTCCATGCAGCCCACCGACGGCCTGGTCCGCCAGGCCCCGGTGACCGACACCGGCACGGGCATCACCGTCCCCGTCGGTGACGTCACCAAGGGCCGCGTGTTCAACACGCTGGGCCAGGTGCTGAACGCCGACGAGTCCACCGTGGCCGACGCGCCGCGCTGGACGATCCACCGCAAGGCCCCGGCCTTCGACCAGCTCGAGTCCAAGACCGAGATGTTCGAGACCGGCCTGAAGGTCGTCGACCTTCTCACCCCGTACGTCAAGGGTGGAAAGATCGGTCTGTTCGGTGGTGCCGGTGTCGGCAAGACCGTTCTGATCCAGGAAATGATCGTCCGTGTGGCCAAGCTGCACGACGGTGTGTCGGTCTTCGCGGGCGTCGGCGAGCGCACCCGTGAGGGCAACGACCTCATGGTGGAGATGGAGGAGGCCGGCGTTCTGGACAAGACCGCGCTGGTCTTCGGCCAGATGGACGAGCCCCCGGGCACCCGTCTCCGCGTGGCCCTCGCCGGCCTGACCATGGCGGAGTACTTCCGCGATGTGCAGAAGCAGGACGTGCTGTTCTTCATCGACAACATCTTCCGCTTCACCCAGGCCGGTTCCGAGGTGTCGACCCTGCTCGGCCGTATGCCCTCCGCCGTGGGTTACCAGCCGAACCTGGCCGACGAGATGGGTCTCCTCCAGGAGCGCATCACCTCGACCCGTGGTCACTCGATCACCTCGATGCAGGCGATCTACGTCCCCGCGGACGACCTGACCGACCCGGCTCCGGCCACCACCTTCGCCCACCTCGACGCGACGACGGTTCTCTCCCGTCCGATCTCCGAGAAGGGCATCTACCCGGCCGTGGACCCGCTGGACTCCACGTCCCGGATCCTGGACCCGCGCTACATCGCGCAGGACCACTACGACGCCGCCACGCGCGTCAAGGGAATCCTGCAGAAGTACAAGGACCTCCAGGACATCATCGCGATCCTCGGTATCGACGAGCTGAGCGAGGAGGACAAGCTCGTTGTCCACCGCGCCCGCCGTGTCGAGCGCTTCCTGTCCCAGAACACCCACGCGGCGAAGCAGTTCACCGGTGTGGACGGTTCGGACGTTCCGCTCGACGAGTCGATCTCCGCGTTCAACGCGATCTGCGACGGTGAGTACGACCACTTCCCCGAGCAGGCGTTCTTCATGTGCGGTGGCATCGAGGACCTCAAGAACAACGCCAAGGAACTCGGCGTCTCCTGAGCCCCGTGCTCCCGAGGGGGGCGGGATCCTGTCCCGCCCCCCTCACCACGCCCCTTAGAATTGACCCCAACACCCGGCACGACCGCCGGGTGGTGACCCGAGGAGCCACCCTTGGCTGCTGAGCTGCACGTCGAGCTGGTCGCCGCGGACCGGAGTGTCTGGTCCGGCGAGGCCACCCTGGTCATCGCGCGTACCACCTCCGGCGACATCGGCGTCATGCCCGGCCACCAGCCGCTGCTCGGTGTGCTGGAGTCGGGCCCGGTGACCATCCGTACCAGTGAGGGCGCGACCGTCGTCGCCGCCGTCCACGGTGGATTCATCTCGTTCGCCGACGACAAGCTGTCTCTGCTCGCGGAGGTCTGCGAGCTGGCGGACGAGATCGACGCCCAGCGCGCCGAGCGCGCGCTGGAGCGTGCGAAGTCGGATTCGGACGCCGCCGCCGAGCGGCGCGCCGATGTACGGCTGCGCGCGGTAGCGGTCCGCTGACGGTCCGCGCAGAGTAGTGCCCTCAGCCGCGGCACGGTCCGGAATTTTCCGGACCGTGCCGCGGCTGAGGCGATGCAGATGCAGGTTGTATTCGGTTCTGCCGGCGGTGCCGGCTACGGGACGCAGCGAGGAGGTCGGTGAAGATGTTCCTCGCTCTGCTCGTGTGCGGCCTGGTCGTCGCACTGGTGGTGATCGGGCTCTTCGTCTTCGGTATGCGCCGGAGGCTGATCCAGCGTGCCGGCGGCACCTTCGACTGCTCGCTGCACTGGAACGTCCCGGACGAGCCGGATCCGAGCGGCAAGGGCTGGGTGTACGGCGTCGCCCGCTACAGCGGTGACGAGATCGCCTGGTTCCGTGTCTTCTCGTACTCGCCCCGCCCCCGCCGTACCCTGGAGCGCTCGTCCATCGTGGCTCTGGAACGCCGGATGCCGGAGGGCGAGGAGGAGCTGGCTCTTCTGTCCGAGATGGTGATCCAGCCCTGTATGTACGAGGGCGTCCGTCTGGAGCTCGCGATGAGCGAGGACGCCCGGACCGGCTTCATGGCCTGGCTGGAGGCGGCGCCTCCCGGGCAACGGGTCAATGTTGCTTGAATTCCCTGCCCCGTTGAATGGGGGTCCCCCCGGACGAAGTCTGGGGGGAGTGAGCGTGGCCTGATACGGCTGAAGCGGGGGGCGGCGTGCTGCGCCGTCCCCCGCTTCGTCATCTCCCGGCCGGGACCGGTTCGTACGGGCTAGCTCAGGCCGGTGCTGATGGCGCCGACCAGTTCGCCGTTGCCGGTGTCACCGCTGAACTCCCAGAAGAACGCGCCGCCCAGGCCCTGGTTCTTCGCCCAGCTCATCTTGGACGTGACCGTGGCCGGGGTGTCGTAGCTCCACCAGTTGCCGCCGCACTTGGCGTACGCCGTGCCGGCGACGGTTCCGGTGGCCGGGCAGGAGTTCTTCAGGACCTTGTAGTCCTCGATGCCCTGCTCGTAGGTGCCCGGCGCGGGGCCGGTCGCCGTGCCGCCGGGGGCGTCCTGGGTGACGCCGGTCCAGCCGCGCCCGTAGAAGCCGATGCCGAGCAGCAGCTTGTTGGCGGGGACGCCCTTCGCCTTGAACTTGGCGATCGCCTCGGCGGAGTTGAAGCCGGACTGCGGGATGCCGGGGTAGGCGGTGAGCGGGGAGTGCGGGGCCGTCGGGCCCTGCGCCGCCCAGGCGCCGAAGAAGTCGTACGTCATGACGTTGAACCAGTTCATGTACTGCGCCCCGCCCGCGTAGTCGGCGGCGTCGATCTTGCCGCCGGCGGAGGCGTCGGCCGTGACGGCCGCGGTGATGAGGTAGTTGGCGCCGAACTTGGCGCGCATGGCCTGCATCATGTTCTTGAAGGAGGCGGCGCCGCTGGTGTCACAGGACAGACCGCAGGCGTTCGGGTACTCCCAGTCCAGGTCGATGCCGTCGAAGACATCGGCCCAGCGCGGGTCCTCGATCAGGTCGTAGCAGGACTGCGCGAAGGCGGCCGGGTTCTGCACGGCCTGGCCGAAGCCGCCGGACCAGGTCCAGCCGCCGAAGGACCAGAGGATCTTGATGTTCGGGTACTTCGCCTTCAGCTTGCGCAGCTGGTTGAAGTTGCCGCGCAGCGGCTGGTCCCAGGTGTCGGCGACGCCGTCGACGGACTGGTCGGCGGTGTAGGCCTTGTCGTAGTCGGCGTAGGCGTCACCGATGGTGCACTTGCCGCCCGTGACGTTGCCGAAGGCGTAGTTGATGTGGGTGATCTTGGACGCGGAGCCCGAGGTCACGATGTTCTTCACGTGGTAGTTGCGCCCGTAGACGCCCCAGTTGGTGAAGTAGCCCATCTTCACGACGTGGGGCGGCGGGGTGCCGCCGCCACCGGTGGTACGGACGGGGACCGGGCCGGCGGCGGGGCCGGTCTGGTCGATGGTGTCGCGGGCGACGACCGTGTAGCTGTAGTCGGTGCCCGCGGTGAGGCCGCTGTCCGTGTAGGTGAGGCCGGTGGTGGTGGTGACCTTGGTGCCGTCGCGCAGGACGTCGTAGTTCTTGACGCCCTTGTCGTCGGTGGCCGCGGTCCAGGTGAGCTTCACCGAGGTGTCGGTGACGCCCGAGGCTACGGGGGTGCCGGGGGCCGAGGGCGGGTTGTCGCCGGGCTGGGTGCTGCCGTCGCAGGCGGCGCCGTTGATCTTGCAGCCGCTGGGGGCGCCGGAGCCGGCGCCGTTGTAGCCGAAGGAGACGGAGGCGCCCGGGGCGAGGCTGCCGTTCCAGCCGACGTTCTTGGCGGTCCAGTGGGTGCCGGAGCCGGTGACGGTGGCGTCCCAGGCGGAGGTCACGGAGGTGCCGGCGGGGTAGTCCCACTCGACGGTCCAGGAGCTGATGGTGGTGGTACCGGTGTTCTTCACGGTCCAGCTGGCACCGAATCCGGTGCCCCAGTCCTGGGTCTTGGTGTACGTGGCGGTGGCCGAGGTGGCGGCCTCGGCGGGGGTGGCGAGGCCGACCATGGCGGCCAGGGGCAGGATCAGGGCGGTCAGACCGGCGGCGGCCCGGTGTCTGAACCCTGTTCTGCGCGTCGGTGCTTGAGTGCTCAACGGTGCTCCTCAAGTTGCGGACGGACATGGGTGGGGGTGGTCCGTGGAGATGCGCGCGCCCCGAGAGCGTAGGAAGGTCTGGACCAATCGTCAAGAGGTCCAGACCAACGTCGCCGTCCGCCGCTAAACCCCCAACTCCTGGGCCAGGACGGCCGCTTGCACCCTGCTCCGGAGCTCCAGCTTGCCCAGCACCTTGCTGACGTGTGTCTTCACCGTCGCCTCCGCCATGTCGAGCCGTGCCGCGATCTCCGCGTTCGACAGACCCTGGCCCAGCGTCGAGAGCACCTCCCGCTCCCGCGGCGTCAGCGCGTCGAGCACGGCGGGATCCGTCCCTCCCGAGGCCCGTACCGGACGGCCCGCCGCCGCGAACTCCGCGATCAGCCGCCGGGTCACCGCCGGCGCGATCAGCCCCTCGCCGCGCGCCACCGTCCGTACCGCCTCGATCAGTTCCCGGGCGTCCGCGTTCTTGAGCAGGAATCCGGAGGCGCCCGCCCGCAGCGCCCCGAAGACGTACTCGTCCAGATCGAAGGTGGTCAGCACGAGGACGTCCGCGAGCCCCTCCGCGACCACGATCCCGGTCGCCGTCACCCCGTCCATCCGGGGCATCTGTACATCCATCAGGACCAGGTCCGGGCGCAGTTCGCGCGCCAGCTCCACCGCTCGCTCGCCGTCCGCCGCCTCCCCGACCACCTCGATGTCCGGCGCGCTCCCCAGGATGAGCACCAGCCCCGCCCGTACCGCGGACTGGTCCTCCGCCACCACCACCCGCACCGTCATGCCCGCTCCTCGTCGCTCGCGGCCACGGGCAGCTCCGCCCGGACCCGCCATCGTCTGTGTCCCTCGTGGTCCGTGACCGGCCCCGCCTCGAAGACCCCGTCGAGCAGCGCCACCCGCTCCCGCATCCCCACCAGACCCGCCCCCGAACCGGGAGCCGTCGGACCGGGGCGCTCCCCGTACGGACTCGTCACCTCGACCGTCAGGGCGTCGGGACCCCGGCCGAGCAGCACCCGGACCTCGCCGGGAGCGGCGTGCTTGAGCGCGTTCGTCAGGGACTCCTGCACGATCCGGTACGCGGCCAGCTCGACCGGCGCCGGGAGGCCCGCGTCGCTCTCCCCGCCGTCGTCGAGGACCAGCACGAGGCCGCTGGGCCGGGCGTTCGCCCGTGCCTGGCCGACCAGCGCGTCCAGACCGGCGAGGGTGGGCGCGGCGGCCGGCTCGGTGTCCCCGCCGCTGTCCCTGAGGAGTCCGATCAGCCTGCGCATCTCCGCCAGGCCCGCCACGCTGTTCTCCCGGATCACGGTCAGCGCCTGCCGGGTGGTGGCCGGTTCGTCGAGCGAGAGCGCGGCCGTGGAGTGGATGGCGATCGCGGAGAGGTGGTTGGCGACCATGTCGTGCAGCTCGCGCGCCATCCGGGCCCGCTCGGCCGCCACCGCCTGCACCCGGTCCATCTCGGCGAGCAGCGCCGTCTGTTCGGCCCGCAGCCGGGCGGCCTCCGCGGCCTCCCGGTGGTTGCGGACGATGGCGCCGGTCATGGCGGGCAGGAAGGAGACCATGCCCGTGATCACCCCGACGAGCAGGGCCAGCGCGTTCTGCCACCAGACGAGGAGTCCGATCGTCACCGCGACCGTGATCAGCCCGGTCGTATAGGGGACGCGGCGGGCCTGGGCGGGCGGTCCGTACACCACGGCGGCGTAGACGATGTCCGTGAACATCAGGACGGTGACCAGGTTCCCGTTGGTGAACTGGTTCGCGACGATCGCGAGCGTGCCCACGATCAGCGCCGCCCGCGGCATCGTCCGGCGCCCGGCCTCGCAGGCGCTCATCACCGCGAGCGGCACCAGCGCCGCCCACCGCTGCTCGAAGACGCGGTCGGCGCTCGTGTACAGCCCGAAGAACCACAGGAGCACCCCGACGGCGAGCCCCGAGAGGGCGATGAACAGGTCGACGCGGTGGGGGCGGGTGATCGCGGTCGGGCGGGGGGTCGTCACCGGGCGGGGGAGTGTCACGCTCTCATCCAACACGGCCCGACGTGCCGGGACCTCCTCGTCCGGGCCGATCCCCGCCTCCGTCGAAGGATGTAGGCGTACGTCGTCACCGGCGACGACGAAACCCGGCCGGTCCCACGGGACGCTGGAGGGGAACCGAGAGGGGAACCGCCGTGATCGTCACGCTGATCGTCGTCTGCGAGGTCGGCTTCTGGGTCCTGCTGGCCGCCGGGCTCGCCACCCGCTATCTGCTGAAGATGCCCCGGGCGGGTATGGCCCTGCTGCTGTGCGAACCGCTCCTGGAGATCGTTCTCCTCGTCGCCACCGCGATCGACCTCAAGAACGGCGCCGACCCCAGCTGGGAGCACGGCCTCGCCGCCCTCTACATCGGCTACACCGTCGGCCACGGCCACCGCACCGTGAAGTGGCTCGACGGGCACGCGGCCCACCGCCTCGGCGAGGCGCCGCCGCCCGCGAAGCCGCCACGCTACGGGATGGCCCGGGCCCGTCACGAGGGCGCGGTCTGGGTGGGCAGCGTGGTCGCCGCGGCCGTCGCCTCGGCGCTGCTGCTCCTGGCGGCCTGGTACGTCGGCGGCGACGGGGACACCGACGGTCTCCACGGCTGGATCTTCGTCGCCTGGCGGGCGGCGGGCATCCACGGCCTGATCGCGCTCAGCTACGCGATCTGGCCGAAGAGGGCCCCGGTCGGCGAGCGGCCCGCCGCACCCGCCGGGCGTCCGGCCTCAGCGGTCCCCGCCCGGGACCCAGAGCACGTCCCCGACCTCCTTGTTCGCCGTCCGGGCAAGGATGAAGAGCAGGTCTGACAGACGGTTGAGGTACGTGGCCGTCAGGGCGTTCATCGTCTCGCCGTGCACTTCGAGGGCCGCCCAGGTGGAGCGCTCCGCGCGCCGGACCACCGTGCACGCCTGGTGCAGCAGGGCCGCCCCGGGCGTGCCGCCCGGCAGGATGAAGGAGCGCAGCTTGTCGAGCTCCTCCAGGAAGAGGTCGCAGTCCGCCTCCAGCTTGTCGACGTAACCCTGCTCGACCCGGAGCGGCGGGTACTCGGGGTCCTCCACCACCGGAGTGCAGAGGTCCGCGCCCACGTCGAACAGGTCGTTCTGGACGCGGACGAGGACCTTCACGACCTCCTCGCCGAGCTGCCCGAGGGCGATCGCCGTGCCGATGGCGGCGTTCGCCTCGTTGGCGTCGGCGTAGGCCGAGATCCGCAGATCCGTCTTGGCGGTCCGGCTCATGTCGCCGAGGGCCGTGGTGCCCTGGTCGCCGGTACGGGTGTAGATGCGCGTCAGATTGACCATGGGTCCAGCCTAGTTAGGCACCGGCGCTCCGGAACGTGCGTGTGCCGACCGTCACGGCGACCGCGGTCAGTCCGAGCGCCACGAGCACCCCGTACAGCATGGCCGGGGTCGTGTAGTGGCCGATGTACGCCTCCCGGACCGCGTCCACCAGATAGCGGAACGGCATGAGGTGCGAGACCACGTCGAGCCAGCCGGGGGCGAGGGCCATCGGCAGCATCAGCCCCGAGAGCAGCATCGACGGCATCGCGAGCGTGTTGATCGCGGGGCCGAACTCCTGCGGGGTGCGCAGTTTGAGGGCCAGCGCGTACGACAGCGAGGCGAGCGCGGCGGAGAGCAGGGCCACGAAGCCGAAGCCCATGAGGACCCCGGCGACCGGTGCCCGCAGGCCCATCGGGATCGCCACGACGACGAGCAGGACCGCCTGGAAGACGAAGAGCGTGGCGTCCCGCAGGACCCGGCCGAGCAGCAGGGCGAGCCGGCTCACCGGGGTGACCCGCATCCGGTCCAGCACGCCCCAGTTCTTCTCCATGATGATCGAGAAGCCGGCGAACGAGGCGCCGAAGAGTCCGAGCTGAAGCAGCAGTCCGGGGACGAGGATCTGCCAGGAGTCGCCCTCGCGGCCCAGCGGGAGGCCGGTGAGCAGCGGTCCGAAGAAGAACAGGTAGAGCAGCGGCATCAGGGCGCCGAAGAAGATCTGGAACGGGGAGCGCAGGGTCTGGCGGATGTAGCGCCCGAAGAGCAGCGCGGTGTCGTGGAGCAGCATCACGGGTCTCCTAGACCGCTACGGGGGTGGTGTCGGCGGGGGCCGGGCCGCGGCCGGTGACGGCGAGGAAGGCCTCCTGGAGGGTGCTCACGCCGTGCGCGGCCTTGAGTCCCGAAGGGCTGTCCTCGGCGACGACCGTGCCCTTGTCCACGATCACGAGGCGGTCGGCGAGGGCGTCGGCCTCGTCGAGGTAGTGGGTGGTGAGGACGACGGTGGTGCCGTGCTCGTCGCGCAGCCGCCGCACCAGGGCCCACAGGTCGGCGCGGCTGCCGGGGTCGAGGCCGGTGGTCGGCTCGTCGAGGAAGAGGACCTCGGGGTGGTGGGTGAGTCCCATCGCGAGGTCGAGGCGGCGGCGCTGGCCGCCGGAGAGCGCCGGGGTCCTCCGTCCGAGGAGTTCGGTGAGGCCGAGGTCGGCCGCGAGCTCCTCGGTGCGTTCGTTCGCGCGCGCCCGGTCCAGGCCGTAGAGCCTGCCCTGCATGACGAGTTCGGAGCGGACGGTCTCCTGGGGGTCGAGGCCGCCGGACTGGGCGACGTATCCGATGCGACGGCGTACGGCGGCGGGGTCCCGCACGAGGTCGTGGCCGGCGATGGTGGCGGCGCCGCCGGTGGGCGGCAGGAGCGTGGTGAGCATGCGGAGGGTGGTCGTCTTTCCGGCGCCGTTGGGGCCGAGGAGGCCGAGGATCTCGCCGGGCCGGACGGTGAGGTCGATTCCGCGGACGGCCTCCACGGGGCCGTTCTTCGTGGTGAAGGTCCGGGCGAGCCCGGCCGTACTGATGATGGGCATGGCGACTACAAAAACAGAGTCACTGAAATTTTGCAACGTCTCCAAAAATTCAGGGCCACCGAAATTTCAGGGAGCCTAGGATGAGGGCATGGCCGAGGGACTCAGGGAACGCAAGAAGCGCGAGACGAAGCAGCGGATCTCCGACATCGCGACCGGGCTCTTCCTGGAGCGCGGCTTCGTGACCGTGACCGTCGCGGACGTCGCCGAGGCGGCGGACGTCTCCGTCAACACCGTCTACAACTACTTCCCGGCCAAGGAGGACCTCTTCCTCGACCGGATGGACGGCGTCACCCAGCGCCTCGCCCGGATGATCCGGGGCCGCGACCGGGGCGAGTCCGCCGCCCAGGCCGTCCTGCGCGAACTCCGCCAGGACATCGGGGCGGTGTCACCCGCGTACGGGCTCATGGACGGCTTCGACGCCTTCATGAACGTCATCGAGCACGCCCCCACCCTCAAGGCCCGGCTCTTCCACGTCCAGCAGCAGGTCCACGACGCCGTCGTCGCCACGCTCCGCGAGGAGACCGGCGCGCCCGCCGAGGATCCGCTGCCGCTGCTCGTCGGCGGGCAGCTCGCCTGGATCGAGAGCACCGTCGTCGGCTACATCACCCGCGCGATGACCGGTGGGGCCAGGGCGAGCACCGTCTCCCGCGAGGCCCTCGTACTCCTCGACGAGATCGAGGAGCTGCTCAGCGACCGGGTGCTCGGCTACGCGGTGCGGGAGAGCTGACGCGGGCGCACGGCGGCAACTCCTCTCGGGCGGCGGGCGCCGGACGAGGGCGCTCGACCACATACCCCCCGAGGGTGTGTGGCGACCGTGTGGGCGCCCGAACGGGGTGCCGCGGGTGTGACGTCCGTCAAAGAAGGCGTGACGCGCGTTACTTCACGGTCACATGGCGCCCGGAGACCGCTAATCTCCGCCGGAGAGCCAGAAGTGAACAGGCGTTGAGGGGTGGAACATCGTGGCCAGGAAGCTCGCCGTCATCGGGGCCGGACTCATGGGATCCGGCATCGCGCAGGTCTCGGCACAGGCGGGCTGGGACGTCGTCCTGCGGGACGTCACCGACGCCGCCCTCACCCGCGGTACGGACGGCATCAAGGCCTCGTACGACCGCTTCGTCGCCAAGGGCAGGATGGACGCCGGTGACGCCGAGGCCGCCCTCGGCCGCATCACCGCCACCACCGACCTGGAGGCCGTCTCCGACGCGGACGTGATCGTCGAGGCCGTCTTCGAGAACCTCGACGTCAAGCACGAGATCTTCCGCTCGCTCGACAAGATCGCCAAGGACGGCGCCGTCCTCGCCTCCAACACCTCCGCGATCCCGATCACCAAGATCGCCGCGGTCACCGAGCGCCCCGAGGCCGTCGTCGGCGTCCACTTCTTCTCGCCGGTGCCGATGATGCAGCTCGTCGAGCTGGTCCGCGGCTACAAGACCAGCGACGAGACCCTCGCCACCGCCCGCGCGTTCGCCGAGTCCGTCGGCAAGACCTGCATCGTCGTCAACCGCGACGTCGCCGGCTTCGTCACCACCCGGCTCATCTCCGCCCTCGTCGTCGAGGCCGCCAAGCTCCACGAGTCGGGCGTCGCCACCGCCGAGGACATCGACATCGCCTGCAAGCTCGGCTTCGGCCACGCCATGGGCCCGCTCGCCACCGCCGACCTCACCGGCATCGACATCCTGGTGAACGCCGCCAACAACATCTACACCGAGTCCCAGGACGAGAAGTTCGCGCCGCCGGAGCTGATGCGCCGGATGGTGGACGCGGGTGACATCGGCCGCAAGAGCGGGCAGGGCTTCTACAAGTACTGAGCCGTACCCGCCACCCCGCCTCACCCCGTGGGGTGAATTTCGGTACCGGTTCGCTGACAAGGCGCAACGCTTCTGCTGTCGAGGCAGTCAGTCGTTGTGAAGACGGAGCACTCTCGGGGAGCGCATATGCACATCAGGGGCGACCATGTCGAGCTGGTCGTCGGGGGCCGCCTCGACGTCCGCAGCGCGGCGGACGCCCGTACGGTCCTGCACTCGGCCGTCGACGACGGAGTCGGCGACCTGGTGCTCGACCTGACCGGACTGGACTCCTGGGACGCCACCGGACTCGGCGTCATCATGGGCGCCCACCGGCGGGCCGGCCGCTGCGGCCGGCGCCTCGTCCTGCGCGGAGTGCCGCCCCAGATGCAGCGCCTGCTCGTCGCCACCAAGCTGCACCGCATCCTCGCCATCGAGGGCGGCCTCGCACTGGAGTCCCTGCCCCGCGTGTGACGTGCCCTCAACCATGGGAAGCAGTGGTGTGAAACAGGCGTCACGCTCAATCCTCACAAGACCGTGACGTCTTGGTCTCGGGAGCACCCCGGCTGTTCCCGGGCGTCCGAGCACGGTCTAGGGTTCGGTCGCCTGCACATTGACGGAACCACCCGGCGGGCACCGGACACCGCTTCTTGGGGGCTTGCACCATGGACCCGATCAACCCTGGGTCGCAGGAGTACGGTCACGACGCCGAGGGGGAGGCCCGCCAGGACCGCGGCGTGCCCGGACCCGCGCCCGCCGCCGCACCCGCGCGGGCCCGCGTCGTCCAGCTCGTCTCCGGAGACCTGCTCGTCACCGTCAACCCCGTCGACGGCAGTGAGATCGAGGCCTGCCCGCCCGGCCGCGAACCGGCCGCCCCCCGCCCCCGTACCCCCGAGGAACGCGCCGAGGCCGCCCGCGCCGCCGCCCCACCCGTCCCGCCGGGCCCCGCCGCGCCCCAACTGCCCCTCCTCGAACGCCAGGAGCAGCGCGACCGGCTCGCGGGCGTCCTCGGCCGAGGACGCTCCGCCCGACTGACCGGCCCCGCCGGATCCGGCCGGACCGCCCTCCTCGACGCCGTCGCCGCCGACTGCGAGGGCCTCGCGCCCGACGGGGTCATCCGGCTCTCCGGACACCACCGCACCCCCCTCGAACTCCTCCGCGAGCTGTTCACCGCCGTCCGCCACGCCCCGGACCACCGCCCCGACCGCGCCGAACTCCTCGCCCGGCTCGACGACATCGGCGCCGTCGTCGTCGTCGACGACCTGGAGTTCGGCGGCGCCGCCCTCGACGAACTCCTCGCCGCCGCCCCCGAATGCGCCTTCCTCCTCGCCGCGGGACCCGACACCCCCGCCCCCTCCGCCGACGCGCACATCGAGGAGATCCAGCTCGCCGGCCTCGGCCGCGGCGCCGCCCTCAAGCTCCTGGAGAGCGCGGTAGGCCGCACCCTCACCGACGAGGAGGCCAACTGGGCGGGCGACCTGTGGTTCGAGTCCGAGGGACTGCCGCTGCGCTTCGTCCAGGCCGGGGCGCTGCTCCGCCAGCGCGACCGACTGCGCGTCACCCCGGCCGAGTTCGACGCCTTCGGCGCCCTCGAAGAGGCCTTCGGACCCACCGACCCCGACGCTGCCGCCGCCGTCGCCGCCGCGGCCTTCGACGGTCTCGACGACCCCGACGTCGAACTCCGCGAGATACCGCTGCCCAGCCTCGGCGAGGGCGCCGCACCCGCCGCCCTGCTCGCCTCGCGCCTCAGCCGCTCCGCCCAGACCGCCCTGCGCTTCGCCGTAGCCCTCGGCGGCGAGGTGCCGCACCAGGCGCACCTCCCGGCGCTCGTCGGCGACACCCACGCCGACGCCGCCCTCGGTGAACTCATGGCCTGCGGCCTGCTCTCCCCGGTCGGCCCCCGCTACCGGCTCGCCGCCGGGGTCCTCACCCAGCTCCTCGCCCAGGGGTACGAGCCCGAGGCCGCCGCCCGCGCCCACACCGTGGCCCAGCACTACGCCTGGTGGGCCGCCCACCCCTCCGTCACCCCCGAGCGGGCCGCCGCCGAGTCCGACGCCCTCCTCGCCGCCCTGTCCGTCCTCGTCGCGGGCCCCGGCCCCGGGGCGGGCGGGTCCGCCGCCGAGGCGGACGCCGACGTCACCACAGAGCACCGCGCCACCGCCGTCCGCCTCGCCCGCGCCGCCGCGCCCGCCTTCGCCGCCGGACTCCACTGGGGCGCCTGGGAGCGCGCCCTGCGCGCCGGACAGGAGGCCGCCCGGCTCACCGGCGAGGTCGCCGAGGAGGCCTACTTCCACCACGAACTGGGCGTCCTCGCCCTCTGCGCGGGCAACCTGGAGCGGGCCCGCGCCGAACTCGAGGCCTCCATCGGGATGCGCGGGGTGCTCGCAGACAAGCGCGGCACCGTCGCCGGCCGCCGGGCGCTCGCCCTCGTCGCCGACCTCTCCGGCGCGCACACCGGCCCGGTCCGCGCCGAGGAGCCCGTCTCCCCGCCGCGCGGCACCCCCGCCCTGCGCGGCCCGGCCACCGGGAGCGCCGCCGCCGTCACCGCCCCGCTGCCCGGCGGGCCCGTACGGCCGGCGCTGCCTCCCGCGGGTGTCGTGCAGGCCCCGGCGACCGCCCCGTTCCCGGCCTTCCCCGACTTCGCGGACGAGGGCCCGACGCTCATCACCCGCCCCGACTCCGGCCGCAAGGGGCCCGAGGGGGCGAGCGGCAGGGGAGCGGCCCGGGGCGGCATCCTCAAGGGCGGCCTCCTCGGCGCCCGCCGCAACCTCGCCGCCGTCGGCGCGGGCGCGCTCCTCGTCGCCGTCCTCGGCACCGTCGTGACCCTCGGCGCCACCTCCGGCAACGGCGACGACCCGGCCACCAACCGCGTCACCACCGACAGCACGGCGAGCGAGGGCGCCCCCGACGACGGCACCGACGAGGTTCCGGCCGAGGGCGAGGAGGGGGAGCCGGGCGAGACGGGGAAGCCCACCGGCTCCGGCTCCCCGAGCCCGTCCGGCTCCGGCAGCGCCTCCCCTACGGACCCGACGAGCTCGGGCAGCCCCTCCTCCGGCACCCCGTCGACCTCGGACAGCCCGACGGACACCACGGCCCCCACGACGACGGCGCCGCCCACGAGCCCGAACACGACGACCAGGCCGCCGCGCCCGTCGACCACCCCGCCGAAGGCCGGCACCACCCCGCCGAAGCCGACCAGCCCGACGCCGTCGACGACGCCGCCGGAGCCGAGCACGACCCCGCCGACGACGACGAGCGCTCCTCCGGCGACGGAGGAGAACAGCCCCAGCAACTCCGCCTCCTCGTCCCTCGGCGGTCCGCCCGCCTCGGTCACCCCGGCCGGCTCGGAGACGCCCGCCTGACGGACGTACGGGGTACGGGGACGGCCCCTGGCGCGTTCACCGCACCCGGGGCCGTCCCCGTACCTCCGCCGCCGTCAGAACAGCCGCAGCTTGTCGTCCTCGATGCCGCGCATCGCGTCGTAGTCCAGGACCACGCAGCCGATGCCCCGGTCCGTGGCCAGCACCCGCGCCTGCGGCTTGATCTCCTGCGCCGCGAAGACGCCCTTCACCGGCGTGAGGTGCGGATCGCGGTTGAGCAGCTCCAGATAGCGGGTCAGCTGCTCGACGCCGTCGATGTCGCCGCGCCGCTTGAGCTCGACCGCGACCGTCCCGCCGTCGGCGTCGCGGCAGAGGATGTCGACCGGGCCGATCGCCGTCATGTACTCGCGGCGGATCAGGGTGTACCCCTCGCCCAGGATCTCGATGCGGTCCGCCAGCAGCTCCTGGAGGTGCGCCTCGACACCGTCCTTGATGAGGCCCGGGTCCACACCCAGCTCGTGCGAGGAGTCGTGGAGGATCTCCTCCATCGTGATGATCAGTTTCTCGCCCGCTTTGTTGATCACGGTCCAGACGCCGGCCTCGGCCTCGACCCCCTCCTTGAGGGTGCACGGCGGCGACATCCAGTTGAGCGGTTTGTACGCCCGGTCGTCCGCGTGGATGGAGACGCTGCCGTCTGCCTTGATCAGGATCAGACGGGGCGCGGAGGGCAGGTGGGCCGTGAGCCGGCCCGCGTAGTCCACGGAGCAACGGGCAATGACGAGACGCATGGTCCGCAACGCTACAAGACGGGCGCTCTTCCGCGCGATTCGGGCACCGGCCCGAGGCCGCCCGGCAGTGATCCTGAGCCGAACACCCGTCGGTTATCAGCCGGTTGTGTTCCCAATCTCCTGGTGCGGGCAGGACTGCGCGCTTACCGTGGAAGCTGGAGGTCGTCGTCCGTGCACGCTGCGTGGCGTACGGCCCGGCCTTCGGCCCTGCCCGCAAGACCCCGTCCGCGGGGTCGCGAGAGGAGAACCCATGTCGCTCGACGTCTCACCGGCTCTGTTGGAACAGGCCGAGCGAGGCGAGGTCGACGAAGCCGACTTCGTCGACTGCGTCCGGACCTCCCTGCCCTTCGCATGGGAGATGATCAGTTCTCTGGTGGCCCAGCTGAAGGTCGACGGCGGAGAGTTCGCCGACAACCAGACGCCGCCGCCGAATGAGCAGGCACGTGGTCAGCTGCTGCGCGCGCTCGCGAGCGACGCCATTCGTGGTGCGCTGCAGCGGCACTTCGGGGTGCGTCTCGCATTCCAGAACTGCCACCGGGTGGCGGTGTTCCCGCTGGACCCGTCGGTGGACGAGCGGCTCGCCCGCTTCACGTCCGTACGGGGGCAGCTGCTGAACCAGTCGCCGGAACTGCGCGACTGCTGAGACATGGTGCTGCCGCTCCGTATCGCGGTCGAACGCGATCGATGCGAGCCGACGCGCATCGGCACCGACAGGTGCGGAGCGGCAGCACAGTCCCGGACGGGAGCGCTCTCACAGGCCAGCACCGGAGCGCTCTCACAGGCCAGCATCGGAGCGGCAGCACAGGCCAGCACCGGGGTGGCAGCACGGTCCCGGACCGGAGCGCCCTCACGGTCCCGGACCGGAGCGCCCTCATACCAGCAGCGGCAGGACCTCCGCGCCCAGCCGCCGGACGTTCTCCTCGGTCGCCGCGAGGTCGCCCGTGCCCTCCGCGAGCAGCGCGAACCGCGTGATGCCCGTGCGCTCGGCGGTCGCCGCGAGCCGGTCCGCCGCCCGCCGTGGGGTGCCCACCGGGTGCAGACCGCACAGCAGCTCCGTGTACGCCACCGGGTCCCGCATCGCCCGGTGCCGGCCGTCGACCGTCATATGTGCGTCGAGGCCCTGTCTGAGCCACCCCGGCATCGCCTTCACCAGTGCCTCGGCCGCGTCCGCGCCCCGGTCGGCGAGCTCCGCGACCCCCGCCGAGACGTGGAGGCCGCCGATCCGCGCGATCTCGTCCGGGTCCCGCCCGGCCTCCCGCGCGCAGCGTGCCCAGGCCCCGACCATCTCGGCCTTGTCCTCGTCGCCGCAGTGCATGCCCAGCAGCATCGGCAGCCCGCGCTCGGCGGCGAGCCGCACACTCCTCGGCGAGGTGCAGGCCACCACGACCTCCGGTGCCGGATCGCCGCCGATCAGCTCGTCGGGGCGGGGCACGACCGGGACCTCCCGGAAGGCGAATCGTTCTCCCTCGGCGCCCACGCGCGGCTCGGTGAGCCAGCGCAGCAGCAGGTCGAGGGATTCGGGGAACCCCTTCTCGTACGCGCCGAGACCCGCGCCGAAGACCTCCAGGTCCACCCAGGGCCCGCCCCGGCCCACCCCGAGGGTGAACCGGCCGCCCGAGGTGAGGTGCAGCAGCGCCGCCTGCTCGCCGAGAGCGACCGGGTGGACGGTCGGCAGCACGCTCACCGCCGTGGCCACCCGCAGCCGACGGGTGCGGCCGAGGAGCAGCGCGGCCAGGGTCACGGCCGACGGACAGACCCCGTACGGCACGAAGTGGTGCTCGGCCAGCCAGACCGAGTCGAGGCCCGCCTCCTCGGCGACCTCGGCGGTCCGCACCGCCCGATGCAGGGCCTCTCCCTGCCCCTGACCCGGGAACTGGGCGGCCAGAACGAACGTACCCACGCGCATCGCCTTCTGCCTCCTTGCGGCCGACGCGTATCTCCCCTCGCACTGGCACCAACGTCTGACACGTGCCAAAGGCAACGGCCGTTCATGAAGTTCTTGCGATTTTCGGCTAAGCCGTCCTTCGGCGGGCCCGGGGCACCGCGTCGCGGCCCGTAGGCTTGAACGAACGGTCCGTGTTCCCAGACCCCGTGAGGTGTGCCCGTGTCCCCGCGCCACAACCGTTCCCGAGGCGGCGAGAAGCCCGAACAGCAGGGCGACAACGGCGACCGGTACGGCGGGGCGCAACGCAGCGAGACCTGGCAGGGCGAGGAGTGGTACGTCCGCCTCGTCGCCGGAGCCAGCTCGCCCGGCAAGCGCTACCGCTGCCCCGGTTGCGACCAGGAGATCCCCGGCGGCGCCCCGCACGTGGTCGCCTGGCCGGAGTACGGCGGAGTGGACGACCGGCGCCACTGGCACAAGGCCTGCTGGAACGCGAAGGACCGCCGCACCAGCAGGGTGCAGCGGTCCCGTAACGCGCCGAGGTACTGAGCCGGGGCACCGGGTCCGTACCCGCCGCGGCCTACACGTCCCGGCTGTTCAGCGCGGCGTACGCACCGGCCAGGGCGGCCCCCGCGACCGCCGTCATGATCAGCAGCGGCTCCCAGCCCGCCGGGCCGCTGTTCCCGAACGGGGGAGTGTCGCTGTACAGCGCGATCATCTGCGAGGGGATCGCGTAGGTGAACAGGAACTCCTGCACCGACCGCAGCGTCTCGTTGAACATGAACAGCGCCGCCACCAGCGGCAGCAGCAGCAGGCCGATCATCACCGTGATCGCGCCGGCCGAGTGCCGGATCAGCGTGCCGAGCGCCAGCGAGAGCAGCCCCAGCACGGCCAGGTAGGCGCCCGCGCCGACCGTCGCCCGCAGCCACTCGGACCCCGTCGGGGTCGCCGCCCCGTCCACGAGGGCGACCTGCGTCGCCGCCACCAGGGTGGCGACCACGGTGGTGACCGTGAAGACCAGCACGAAGAAGACGATCGCCTTCGCCGTGAGCACCCGCGCCCGGCTCGGGCAGGCCGTCAGGGTCGTACGGATCATGCCGGTGCCGTACTCGGAGGCGATCGTCAGCACCCCGAGCGTGATCACGCAGATCGAGGCCGGCAGCATCCCGAAGAAGCCGAAGGTGAGCGCCGACTCCTCACCCATCGACGCCTCGGAACTCGCCGCGATGGCGGCGACGCCCAGGCCGATGGCCAGCATCAGCAGGACCATGACCCCGAGCGTCCACAGCGTCGAGCGCACCGAGCGGATCTTCGTCCACTCGGAGGTGAGGGCGTCACCGAGGTGCGCCCTGCGGACCGGGATGGGGGAGACGTAGTTCTTGTACGGCGGCGCCGGGGCGTGGTGCGGTGCGGGGGCGGTCATCGGGCGTCCTTGGTGGTGTCGCTCGGCTGGGCGGGGCTCGACTGCGGGGGGCCCGGCGGCACGGCGGCCGGAGCGGCGTGCGGACCGGGGGCGGGCGGTTGGCCGGGCGCTCCCGCGTACGGGTTCTGTCCGGGCGGCGGCGGGGCGTACCAGCCCTGCTGCGGCACGTCCTGCGCCACCGGCTGCTGCGGCGGCGTCCCGTACCCCGGGTGGCCGGGCTGCAGCGGCGGCTGGAGGTGCGCGAGCCGGTCGTCGGTCGAGCGGTAGTCCACCGCGCCCTGGGTCAGACGCATGTACGCCTCCTCCAGGGAGGCCTGGTGCGGGGACAGCTCCCAGAGCCGTACGTCCGCGCCGTGCGCCAGGTCGCTGATCCTCGGCAGCGGCAGCCCCGTCACGCGGAGCGCGCCGTCCGGCTCGGAGAGGACCTGCCCGCCGGCCTCCATCAGTGCCGCCGTCAGCTTCGCCCGCTCCGCCGGAGAGGTCTCGGGGGTCCGCACCCGGGCGAAGTCCGCGGAGTTCGCCGAGATGAAGTCCGTGACGCTCATGTCGGCGAGGAGCTGGCCGCGGCCGATCACGATCAGGTGCTCGGCGGTCAGTGCCATCTCGCTCATGAGGTGGCTGGAGACGAAGACGGTCCGCCCCTCGGCGGCCAGCTTCTTCATCAGGTTGCGGACCCAGAGGATGCCCTCGGGGTCCAGACCGTTCACGGGCTCGTCGAAGAGCAGCACCTGCGGATCGCCCAGGAGCGCCGCCGCGATGCCCAGCCGCTGGCCCATGCCGAGCGAGAAGCCCTTGGAGCGCCGCCTGGCCACGTCCTGGAGGCCGACGACGCCGAGGACCTCGTCGACGCGCTGCGCCGGGATGCCGGCGAGCTGCGCGAGCGACAGCAGATGGCTGCGCGCGCTCCGCCCGCCGTGCACGGCCTTGGCGTCCAGCAGCGCGCCGACCTGCCGTGGCGCGTTCGGCAGCTGCCGGAAGGGGTGGCCGCCGATCGTCACATGCCCCGCGGTGGGCCGGTCGAGCCCCAGGATCATCCGCATGGTGGTCGACTTGCCGGACCCGTTGGGCCCCAGGAACCCGGTGACGACACCGGGCCTCACCTGGAAGGAAAGGTTGTACACGGCCGTTTTGGCGCCGTAGCGCTTCGTCAGGCCGACTGCCTCGATCATTCTCCAGCCCCATCGACAGGTCGGTCGCATCCATGTCGGGGCGTGGCGGCCGAAGGCCGGAGCCCCCCGTATGAGCTAGGAGCTTATCCAGCCATTGATGGTTCCGGCGAAGCGGAGACGACCTCCGGGCAGTCCCTGGGGGAACCTCAGGGTTCTCCCCCAGGGGATCAGGGGGAGACAGGGCGGAGAACCTGCGGGGGATCCGGGGGATGACCCGCCGGATCAGGCGTCCCGCCTCTTCATCACCACATAGCCGCCCAGCAGCGCCGCCACCACCCAGATCACCATGATCCCGAGCCCGCCCCACGGGCCGTACGGAGCCGGTTCCGTGTTCATGGCGTCCGGGACGACCTGCATGATCTTCGAGCCCGCCTGGTCCGGGAAGTAGCGGGCGACCTCCTTGGCCTTCGGGACCGCCGACAGGATCTGCGAGACCAGGAAGAAGAACGGCACCAGGATGCCCAGCGACAGCATCGACGAGCGCAGCATCGTCGCCACACCCATCGAGAACAGCGCGATCAGGCCCATGTACAGCCCGGCGCCCACCACCGCCCGCAGGACGTTGTCGTCGCTGATCGAGGCCCGGTGCTCGCCGAGCAGGGCCTGCCCCAGGAAGAAGGAGAGGAAGCTCGTCACCAGGCCCACCAGGAGGGCGAGCCCGCCCGCGACCGCGATCTTCGAGAAGAGGAAGGTCGCGCGCTGCGGAACGGCCGCCAGCGAGGTGCGGATCATGCCGGAGGAGTACTCGGTCCCCACCACCAGGACGCCGAAGACCACCATCGCCAGCTGACCCAGGATCATCCCGGAGAAGCTGATCAGGGTCGGGTCGAAGGTCGCCTGCTCGGCGTCCTTGAGGTCGTTGAAGGTGGAGTTCATCAGGGCGCACAGCGCCGCACCCATCGCCACCGTGACGAGCAGGGCGCTCGCCAGCGTCCAGACGGTCGACGACACCGTCCGGATCTTGGTCCACTCGGACTGCAGGACCGCTGTTGCCGCTGCCATCGTTCAGGCTCCCTGGGAGGTCTTGCCCCACTGGGGGCCGGGCGCCGGGGCGCCGCCGTGTACATCGGTGCCGTGCGAGTGGTACTCCACCGCACCGGCCGTCATCTGCATGAAGGCCTCTTCGAGCGAGGCCCGCTGGGAGCTCAGCTCGTGCAGCACGAGACCGCTGCCGGCCGCCAGTTCGCCCAGCTTCTCGGTGGTCGCCCCGTCCACCTCCAGGGTGCCGTTGCCCGCCTCGACCGCGACGAACCCGTTGGCGTGCAGCACGTCCCTGAGCCGCTCCTGCTGCGGGGACCGCAGCCGTACGAAACTCCGGGAATTCTGCTGGATGAAATCCGCCATCGACGTGTCCGCCAGCAGCTTTCCCTGGCCGATCACGATCAGATGATCGGCTGTCAGGGCCATTTCACTCATCAGATGACTGGAAACGAAGATCGTCCGGCCCTCGGCCGCCAACGCCTTCATCAGATTGCGGATCCAGTGAATTCCCTCGGGGTCCAGACCATTGACCGGTTCGTCGAACATCAGGATCTCGGGATCCCCGAGCAGCGCGGACGCGATGCCCAGCCGCTGTCCCATCCCGAGGGAGAACCCCTTCGACTTCTTCCGTGCCACCGGCGTCAGACCCACCAGGTCCAGCACCTCGGCCACCCGGCGCTCCGGGATGCGGTTCGACTGCGCCAGACACAACAGGTTGTTGTACGCCGAACGGCCGCCGTTCATCGCCTTGGCGTCGAGCAGCGCCCCGATGTACTTCAGTGGCTCCGCCAGGTCCCGGTAGTGCTTGCCGTCGATCCGGACCGTCCCGCTCGTCGGGTTGTCCAGGTCCAGCATCATCCGCATCGTCGTCGACTTGCCCGCCCCGTTCGGCCCGAGGAAGCCGGTGACCACACCAGGACGCACCTGGAAGGAGAGATGGTCGACCGCGGTCTTCGCCCCGTAGCGCTTGGTCAGGCCCTCAAGCTCGATCATGCGTACCAACCTACGGGCGCGCAAAACCCCCCGCCACCGGAATGACGAGGGGTTCGGGCAACTCTACGCAGTCGTTACCGGCGCGGCGTCAGAGCGACGCCTCAGCGGGACTGCTGGGCCGGGACACCGGCCGCGCGCTCGTCGTCGATCGGCGAGCCGGCCGCCGCCACCGCGGCACCGGTCAGCGTCGCCAGCATCTCGCGGACGTTCGTCAGCTGCGCGTTGATCGAGTCGCGGCGGTTCGTCAGCGCCGCGAGCTCGCGCTCCGACTCCGAACGGATCCGGTCGGCCTTGGCATTCGCGTCGGCCACGATGTCCTCGGCCTGGCGCTGCGCCGTCTCCACCGTCTGACGGGCGCGGCGCTCCGCGTCCGTACGCAGCTTCTCGGCCTCCAGGCGGAGCTGCTCCGCGCGGTGCTCGATCTCCGCGAGACGCTTCTCGGCCTTCGCCTG
The DNA here is from genome assembly GCF_040297565.1 of Streptomyces sp. NPDC001728. NCBI lineage: Bacteria > Bacillati > Actinomycetota > Actinomycetes > Kitasatosporales > Streptomycetaceae > Streptomyces > Streptomyces sp. NPDC001728. The sequence continues at coordinate 25,295 of NZ_JBEOZK010000030.1, read as the reverse complement.
ACGCGAGGCCAGGTCCCGCTCCGACTGCTCGCGGCGCTTCGCCAGGTTGGTCTCGAAGTCCGCGGCGGCCTGGGCGGCCTTGGCGCGGGTCTCCTCGAAGAGGGCGTCCGCCTCCTCGCGCTTCGACTGCGCGTCCTTCTGCGCCTCGGCGCGCAGCGTGTTGGCCTCGCCCTGCGCCTTCTCGACGATCCGGACGCCCTCGTCCTCGGACTTCGCCTTGCGCTCGGCCGCGAACGACTCCGCGTCGTTGCGCACCTGCTGGGCGGCCGACTCGGCCAGCTCACGGTGCTGCTCGGCGGCGCGACGGGCCTCCTCACGCAGGTCCTTCGCCTCCTCCTCGGCGAGCCGGAGGATCTTCTCGACCCGGGCACCGAGCCCCGCGTACGACGGCTCGGCGTCGCTGACCTGGGCCTGGGCGTTCTGCGTCTCGAGGTGGAGCTCCTCGATCCGCTTCTCCAGGGAGGTGATGCGGGACAGGGCGCTGTCGCGGTCGGACACGAGCTTGGTAATGCGGTCGTCCACCTGACCGCGGTCGTAACCGCGCCGCACGAGCTCGAAGCCGAAGGGGGAGGATGTGTCGCTCATGGGTTTCCTGTCGAATGAGACCGGTGAGGTGTTAGAGGGAATCCTAGGGGCCGAAGCGGCGTGTCATCGAGCGTATGCCCGTTTGATCTGGAGAATGTCCAGCCTTTTGAGTGGCTAGCCGTCCTGGGCCTTGCCACCCGAACGGGTGGAACCCGCTGACGCGCCCGCCTTCGCACCCACCGCTCCCGGGGACTTCGCACCGGCCGACGGAGTCTCGAAAGACTCCAACGCCTCCAGCACGTCCTGGACACGGGAGATCTCGGCATTGATGTCCTTGCGGCGCCGCACGAGCACTTCCAGCTCGCGCTGCCCCTCGGCGACGGTCGTCTCCGCCTCGGCCAGCGCCTCCGCCCGGATGCGCTCGGCCTCGGCCTTGATGCCCTCCGCCTCCGCGACGAGCGAGGCCTTCTTCTGCTCGGCCTCCTTGAGCAGTGCCTCGGCCTTCCGCACGGCGGCGATCCGTACCTTGCTCGCCTCCGAACTCGCCTCGGACACCAGCTCCTTGGCCTTCTCCTCCGCCTCGGCGCGCTGCTCCGTCGCCGCCTTCACGAGGTTGTCGACCCGCTCGCCGGCCGTCTTCATCTGCTCGGCGCTCTCACGGCGGGCCCGCTCGTGCAGGTCCTCGATCTCGCCCTCGATGCGGCCCCGCAGCTCCTCGGCCCGGTCCCTGATGGCCGTCGCGTCGCTGCGCGCCCCGACCAGCAGCTCGTCCGCGTCCGTACGGGCCTTCTCCACCAACGAGTTGCCCTCGACGGTCGCCTCGGCCACGATCCGCTCGGCCTCCTTGCGGGCCGCGCCGACCATCGTGTCGGCCTGCGTCTCGGCCTCGGTGGTGGCGCGCAGCGCCTCCTCCTGGGCCTTGGCGACGAGCTGGTCCGCCTGCTCCGCCGCGTCCGAACGCTTCCGCGCGCCGGCCTCACGGGCCTCGTCGAGCGTCCGGTCCGCCTCCTCGCGGGCCTCCGAGCGCATCTGCTCGGCCGCCGCCTCGGCCGCCGCCCCGAGCCGCTCCGACTCGGTACGGATCCGCTCCGCCTCCTGCCGCGCGGAGCCCACGGTGGCCTCCGCCTCGGCGCGGGCGTCCGCCGTGACGGCGTCCGCGAGCTCGCCCGCCTCGCGGGTGACCCGCTCTGCCTCGGCCGTGGACTCGCGGGCGAGCCGCTCGGCCTCGGTGATGGCCTCCGCGATGAGGGCGTCGGCCTGCTCGGCGGCGTCGCTGCGGCGCTTGTCCGCCGCCTTGCGCGCCTCGTCGAGGACCTGCTCGCCGTCCGCGAGGGCCGCGTTCCGCAGGGCCTGCGCGTGCGCCTCCCCGTCGATCTTGACCTGTTCGGCCTCGGTGCGGAGCCGCAGGGCGTCCTGCTCGGTGGTCTCCATCAGCTCGACCGCCTCGGCGGTCAGCCGCTCGGCCTCCGCGGTCGACTCGCGGGCGATCCGCTCGGCCTCGGTGGTGGCCTCGGCGATGAGGGCGTCGGCCTGCTCGGCGGCGTCGCTGCGGCGCTTGTCCGCCGCCTTGCGCGCCTCGTCGAGGACCTGCTCCCCGTCCGCGACCGCCGCCGCCCGCAGCGCCTCCGCGTGCGCCTCCCCGTCGGCCTTGGCCTGTTCGGCCTCGGTGCGGAGCCGCAGGGCGTCCTGCTCGGTGGTCTCCATCAGCTCGACCGCCTCGGCGGTCAGCCGCTCGGCCTCCGCGGTCGACTCACGGGTGACCCGCTCCGCCTCGCCGGTCGCCTCCGCGATGAGGGCGTCGGCCTGCTCGGCCGCGTCGCTGCGGCGCTTGTCCGCCGCCTGACGGGCCTCGTCGAGGACCTGCTCCGCCTCGGCGGCGATCCGCTCCGCCTCCGTACGGGCCTCACCGACCACCGACTCGGCGCGCTCGGCCGCCTCCGAACGGATCCGGTTCGCGTCCTCCCGCGCGTCCGCCCGCGTCCTGGCCGCGTCCTGCTCGGCCGAGGCCAGCGAATCCGTCGCCTCGGTCCGTACCCGCTGCGCGTACTCGGCGGTGTCCGCCCGCAGCTTCTCCGCCTCGGCGATGGCGTCCGTGACGGTCCGCTCGGCCAGCGCCTTCGCGGCCTCCGTCTCCTCCTGCACCCGCGCCCGGATGCGGCCGGCGTCCTCCGACGCCCGCTCCCGCTCCTCGTGCGCGTCGGAACGGACCCGGTCCGCCTCCTCCTGCGCCTCGGACCGCGTCCGCTCCGCCGCGTGCTCGGCGGCACTGCGCAGCCCGGCGATCTCCTCCTCGGCCTGCTCGCGCAGACCCGCCACCGAGTCCCGTACCTCCTGGGCGGCCCGCGAGGCCGCGGTGACCATCTCGGTCGCCCGGGTGTCCGCCTCCTCGACCAGGCGCTGCGCCTCGGCCTGCGCGTCTTCGACGCGCTTGCGGGCGGCGGCGAGGAGTTCCTCGGACTGCTCGCGGGCGTGCTCGCGCTCCCGGCCGGCCTCGGAACGGGCCGACTCCAGGGTCTCGTCCGCCTCCCGGCGGCGCCGGACGGCCTCCTCCTGCGCGGCGGCCAGCGCCTCGGCCGCCTCGGCGGCGACCCGCTCGGCGGCGGCGGCGGCCTCGGCCCGCACCCGGTCGGCGGTCTCCTGGGCCTCCGACCGCAGCCGCTCGGACTCGGCGGCGGCCTCGGTGCGCAGCCGTACCGCCGCGGACTCGGCCTCCGTGCGCGTGGTCGACGCGTCCGACGCGGCCTCGGCGCGCAGCCGCTCGGCCTCCCGCTCCGCCTGCTCCTGGAGGTTGCGGACCCGCTCGGCGGCCTCGGTCCGCAGCCGCTCCGTCTCCTCGGCGGCCTCGCGCCGGATCAGCTCGCCCTCGGCACGCGCGTCGGTGAGCTCCTCCCCGGCGGCGGCCACCTTCGCCTCGGCATCGGTGTGCAGCCGGGTCAGCTCCTCGGCGGCCTCCGCGCGACGGGCCTCGGCGGCCCGCTCGGCGTCCGCGCGCAGCCCGGCGGCGGCCTCCTCGGCCGCCCCCTTCACCGACTCGGCCTGCTCCTCGGCCTCGGTCCGCAGCCGCTCGGCCTCGGCGCGGGTGCGCTCAAGGGTCTCCTCGGCCTGGGTCCGGAGCGTCTGGGCGCGCTCCATCGCCTCCGACTTGACCCGCTCGCTCTCGGCGCCGGCCTTGGTCCGCAGCTCCTCGGCGTCCGTACGGGCCTTGGTGAGCAGCTCCTCGGCGGTCCCGGCCGCCTCCTCGATCTGCTGGAGGGCCTCGCGCCGGGCCTCGCCGCGGATCCGCTCGCCCTCGTCGATGGCCTCGGCGCGCAGCTGCTCGGCATCGCCGCGCAGCCGCCGGGCCTCCTCCTGGAGCTCGACCGTCTTGGCCCGGTACTCCTTGGTGTCGTCCTTCGCCGAACCGAGCAGCTCGTCGGCCTTGTCCCCGGCCTCGGCGCGCAGCCGGTCGGCCTCGGTCTCGGCCTCGCGGCGGACCCGCTCGGCCTCCTCGGAGGCCTTGCGGGTGGTCTCCCGGGCGTCCTCGGACGCCTTGGTGAGGATCTCCTCGGCGCTGCGGGCGGCCTTGGCGAGCGCGGCGGCGGAGTCCTCGGCGGCGGCCGTGACGGCCTTCTCGGAGGCCTCGGTGACGAGCTTCTCCGCCTCGGCGGTCGCCTCGCGCAGCTTCTCCTCGGCCTCGGCCTTGAGGGCCTCGGCGTCCTTGGTGGCCTCGCCGACGAGCCGGGCGATCTCGGCCTTCGCGGTACGGGTGCGCTGCTCGTTGACCGAATCGGCGTTCGCGAGCTGCCGGGCGGCGGAGTCCTTGGCCTCGGTGAGGGCCTTCTCGGCCTCGGCGCGGGCGACCCGCAGCTTCTCCTCGGCCTCCTGCATGCGCTGCTCGGCGGCGCGGGAGAGTTCGGTGGCCTGGCGGCGGGCCTGGTCGGTCTCGGCGGTGGTGGTCGAGCGCAGCTGCTCGGCGTGGCTGGTGGCCTCCTGCGCCTGGCTGGACGCGGCCCCGATGAGCCGCTCGGCGTCCTTGCGGGCGCGCAGCAGAATCGCTTCCGCCTCGGCGCGGGCCGCTTCGGCCTCGGCGCCGGCCCGGCGGCTGGTCTCCTCGGCGAGCCGGGTGGCCTCGGCGCGGGCGGCGGTCAGCGACTGCTCGGCCTCCGCCCGGGACTCCTCCATCAGACGGCGGGCCTGGGACTCCGTACGGGCGCGGAGCTGCTCGGCCCAGGCGACGTTCTCGTTGACGTGCGCCTCGACGGTCTGCCGGCGCTCGTTGAGCTCCTGGTCCAGCTGCTGGCGGCGCTGTACGGCCTCGTTGTGCAGCTCGGCCTGGAGGCGGGCCTGGTGCTCGGCGTGCTCCTGGAGGATGCGCTGCGTCTGGGCGCGGGCGTCGCGCAGCTCGCGCTCGGCGTCCTGGCGGAGCTGCTCGGCCTGCGCCTGCGCGTTCCGCAGCAGCTGCTCGGCCTGGTAGCCGATGTCGGCGCTGTCGTACGCGGGCCGGGACGCGATGGTGCGGCGCGCCTCGTGGAGCTTGGCGCGCAAGACCTCGACCTGGTAACCGAGATCCTCGGCGTGCTGGACGGCCTTCTCGCGTTCGGTCTTCAGCCGGTCCATCTCGGCTTCGAACCTGGCGAGATGGTCGTCTTCAGCTCGGTGGCTCTCCTGGCGTTCGTAGCCCCGCACTGCGCGGTCCCATCCTTCCCCGAGCTCTTCGAGCAGGGGATACCCCAACCCTGGTCGCAACTCCTGCGAGAACGCCCTCTCGGCCGAGGACGGACTCCCGGGGAATCGTGGCAGATCGGACGACCCCGACATCCCGACTGCGATGCCGCACGGGCGGCCCCGACCGGCCCCGGCCCGGAGCCGCCCACTCTACCGGGCCAGGAATCCGGAGGTCAGTGCTCCGCTGAGGAGTGGTCAGCGGACGGCTCGGCGGAGGTGACCAGTTCGGTGAGCACCCCGTGGCAGTCCTTGGGGTGGAGGAAGGTGATCCGGGAGCCCATCGAGCCGATCCGCGGCTCGTCGTAGAGGACCCGGACGCCCTTGCCGCGGATGGCCTCGGCGTCGCCGTCGACATCGGCGGTGCCGAACGCGATGTGGTGCACGCCCTCGCCGTTCTTGGCGAGCCACTTGCCCACCGCCGAGTCCTCCCGGGTCGGCTCCAGGAGCTGGAGGTACGAGGCCCCGCCGTCCGAGGTCCCGTTGATCTTGAGCATGGCCTCGCGGACGCCCTGTTCCTCGTTGACCTCGGAGTGGAAGACCTCGAAACCGTACGTGGCACGGTAGAACTCGACGGTCTTGTCCAGGTCGAAGCAGGCGATCCCGATGTGGTCGATTCGCGTCAGCATTCCTCCAGTGCAGCGCCAGGAAGGTGGTTACGCAACGTGCGCGCCGTCACACCGGCTGCCCGGTGACCTCGCGCGGCGCGCCTCAGTACATTGGCGGTAAACCCTCGTTCACCTCTCATCCCAAGGGGCCGTGCCTCATGTCTGGAACGACCGGTACCACCTCAGTGATCGTCGCGGGCGCCCGCACGCCCATGGGTCGCCTGCTCGGCTCGCTCAAGTCCTTCTCGGGCGCGGAGCTGGGCGGTTTCGCGATCAAGGCCGCCCTCGACCGGGCCGGCATCGGCGGCGACCAGGTGCAGTACGTGATCATGGGCCAGGTGCTCCAGGCGGGCGCCGGGCAGATCCCCGCCCGCCAGGCCGCGGTCAAGGCCGGCATCCCCATGAACGTCCCCGCGCTCACCATCAACAAGGTGTGTCTCTCGGGTCTCGACGCCATCGCGCTCGCCGACCAGCTGATCCGCGCCGGCGAGTTCGACATCGTGGTCGCCGGCGGCCAGGAGTCGATGACCAACGCCCCGCACCTGCTGCCGAAGTCCCGCGAGGGCTTCAAGTACGGTGCCATCGAGATGCTCGACGCCATGGCGTACGACGGCCTCACCGACGCCTTCGAGAACATCGCGATGGGCGAGTCCACCGAGAAGCACAACACCCGCCTCGGCATCAAGCGCCCCGAGCAGGACGAGATCGCCGCGCTGTCGCACCAGCGCGCCGCCGCCGCCCAGAAGAACGGCATCTTCGAGGCCGAGATCACCCCGGTCGAGATCCCGCAGCGCAAGGGCGACCCGGTGATCTTCGCCAAGGACGAGGGCATCCGCGCGGAGACCACCGCCGAGTCCCTCGGCAAGCTCCGTCCCGCCTTCGCCAAGGACGGAACCATCACCGCCGGCACCTCCTCGCAGATCTCCGACGGCGCCGCCGCCGTCGTCGTGATGAGCAAGGCGAAGGCCGAGGAACTGGGCCTGGAGTGGATCGCAGAGATCGGCGCCCACGGCAATGTCGCGGGCCCGGACAACTCGCTCCAGTCGCAGCCGTCCAACGCGATCCTGCACGCCCTCAAGAAGGACGGCCTGGGCGTCGAGGACCTCGACCTCATCGAGATCAACGAGGCCTTCGCCGCGGTCGCCGTCCAGTCAATGAAGGACCTCGGCGTTACCCCCGAGAAGGTGAACGTCAACGGCGGCGCCATCGCCCTCGGCCACCCCATCGGCATGTCCGGCGCCCGGGTCGTGCTGCACCTCGCCCTGGAGCTCAAGCGGCGCGGCGGCGGCGTCGGCGCGGCGGCCCTGTGCGGCGGCGGCGGTCAGGGCGACGCGCTGATCGTCCGCGTGCCCGGCAACGGCAAGTAGTTCCGGACCCTGAGGAGCAACGCACATGGTGGACGTCCCCGCTCTGGTCACCCAGGCACGGGAGGGCAGGCCGCGGGCCGTGGCCCGGCTGATCTCGCTCGTGGAGGGGGCGTCCCCGCAGCTGCGCGAGGTCATGGCGGCGCTGGCGCCGCTCACCGGCGGCGCGTACGTGGTGGGCCTGACCGGCTCGCCCGGCGTCGGCAAGTCCACGTCGACCTCGGCGCTGGTCTCCGCCTACCGGCGGGCCGGCAAGCGGGTCGGCGTGCTCGCCGTCGACCCGTCCTCGCCGTTCAGCGGGGGCGCGCTCCTCGGTGACCGGGTCCGGATGTCGGAGCACGCCTCCGACCCGGGTGTCTACATCCGCTCGATGGCGACCCGCGGCCACCTCGGCGGGCTCGCCTGGTCCGCCCCGCAGGCCATCCGCGTCCTGGACGCGGCCGGCTGCGAGGTGATCCTCGTGGAGACGGTCGGCGTCGGGCAGTCGGAGGTCGAGATCGCCTCCCAGGCCGACACCTCGGTCGTGCTGCTCGCGCCGGGCATGGGCGACGGCATCCAGGCCGCGAAGGCGGGCATCCTGGAGATCGGCGACGTGTACGTGGTGAACAAGGCCGACCGGGACGGCGCGGACGCCACCGCGCGCGAGCTCAACCACATGCTGGGCCTCGGTGAGGCCCGGGGTGCGGGCGACTGGCGTCCGCCGATCGTCAAGACGGTCGCGGCGCGCGGCGAGGGCATCGACGAGGTCGTGGAGGCGCTGGAGAAGCACCGGGCCTGGATGGAGGAGCACGGGGTCCTGGCGGAGCGCCGCCGGGCCCGTGCGGCGCGCGAGGTGGAGACCATCGCGGTCACCGCCCTGCGCGAGCGGATCGGGGACCTGCACGGCGACCGGCGCCTGGACGCGCTGGCCGAGCGGATCGTGGCGGGTGGCCTGGACCCGTACGCGGCCTCCGACGAACTGGTCGCCAGCCTGACCGGAAACTGATCCCCCGTACGTACGAGAAGGGCCTCCCCGGTCGTCCCGGAGAGGCCCTTCTCGCGTACCCGCGTATGTCAGGTCGCGGGTCGGGTCACGGCTTGCCGCGCCGTCCGCGCAGCTGCTCGGCGACCGGCTTCAGCGACTCGTGGAGGTCGCCGAGCGCCTCCGCGCCGATCTGGTCGATGAAGTGCTTGCGCACGGACTCGACGTGGTGCGGGGCGACCTTCTGCATGGTCTCCATGCCCGCGTCGGTGAGGACGGCGTAGAGCCCGCGCCGGTCGGACTCGCAGTTCTCGCGCCGTACGAGCCCCGCGTTCTCCATACGGGTGATCTGGTGCGAGAGCCGGCTCTTCGACTGGAGGGTGGCCGCGGCGAGGTCGCTCATGCGCAGCCGCCGCTCCGCCGACTCCGAGAGGTTCACGAGGATCTCGTAGTCGTTCATCGTCAGTCCGAAGGGCTGGAGGTCCCGCTCCAGCTGGTACGTCAGCATTCTCTGGACGTCCAGGAACGTGCGCCACGCACACTGCTCGGCGTCGGTGAGCCACGGGGTGGCGGTCTCGGTCTCCATATGTGCATTCTACCTAAGAAGTTGAATACTTGACGAAGTCTGGGAGCGTGCGCTCGAGGACGTCACACTCCGCAGACTACCGCTCACAGACCGAAGCGCCGCTGGAGGTCACCGAGCTGGCCGGGAAGGCGCGGTACCGAGCCCGGCATGGCCTGGCCGGAACCGTGCGCCCCCTGTCCGCCGGGGACACCCGCCTGGGCCGGCGGCGCGCCGATCGCCCGGTCCGCCATCAGCAGTTCCGTCGACTGGAGCAGGACCGTGCCCGCGCCCACGAACTCGAACTGGTGCTCCTCGCCCGAGGTGCCCCCGATGCCCGTCAGCGCCCGGACGCCGCCCATCACGCCCGTCATGTAGCCGTGGTCGTAGTGGTGGCACGGGGAGGGGCAGTCCGCCCAGCCCACCAGCGCCTGCGGGTCCACCCTCATCGGCGGCTCCATGAAGACCACCGGGCCGTTCGACGCCGCCACGAACTTGCCGGTGCCGATCAGCGTCACGAAACCCGGCACGATCGACTGCTTGAGCGCCAGCGTGGGCTGGTAGGCGAGGAGGTTGCCCGAACGGATCGTCAGGTTGCCCTCGTCCAGGTCGAAGGAGTTCACGTCGAAGGACCGGTCCGCGAGCAGCATCTTCCCGCTGCCCTCCGCGACCACCCAGTCGCTCGCGTGCAGCGGCGAGTGGAAGGAGGTGCGCACCAGCCGGTCGAGCCGCCCGTGCCCGATGCCGTTGAACTCGATCCGCCCGTAGTAGGCGATCATCTTGCCCTTCTGCAGGAACCACTGGGAGCCCTTGAGCTCCACGCAGAAGGTGTACGGGTTCACGTTGTCGTCCGACGGCAGCGTCGTCGGATCGTGGATCACCGGCGTGCTCACAGCTTCTCCTCCGAGGCCTGGACGTACACCGCGCCGCTGCCGCTCAGCTCCAGCTGGAAGGCCTCGCCCGAGCCGCGGCCCACCATGTCGCGCCAGCCGAGCGCGGTGGACAGCTTGTTCCGTACGTCCCCGTGGTGGGCCACGTACGCCTGCGGGTCCACATGGACCGGGCGACCCGGGGAGATCGGCAGTTCGATCACGCCGCCGTGCGCCATCACGGCCACCGAGCCGTGGCCCTTGAGGGTCGTCGTGAAGAGGCCCTGGCCGGTCACCTGGCCGCGGACCATGCCCATGACCCCGCCCTGCGAGCCCATGAACATCGTGCCCTGCTCCAGGGTGCCGTCGAAGGCCAGCAGCCGGTCGGCCTCCACGTACAGGGTGTCGCCGGTCATCGCGATCACCTGGATGTGATGGCCGCCGTGGCCGAACATCACCGTGCCGCTGCCCTCGACCGTCATCAGCGGGGTCGCCTCGCCGGCCACCCGGCGGCCGATCATCGACATCAGGCCGCCCTGGCCGCCCGCGATGTTCGGCGTGAAACTGACCTCGCCGCGGTACGCGAGCATCGCGCCCCGCTGACTGAACATCCGCCGGCCGGGGACGAGGGTCGCCTCGACCATCTTCGAGTTGATCTCACGGAACGGCATCAGTCCTCCTCGTTCGCTTCTCCGCCCCCGCGGCGCAGAGGTGCGGGCATCGTCGTCGGCCGCGGCCCGGAGGCCGCGTGTGCGACGCTCACACGTCGCCCCCGATCGTGTTCCGCTCGCTCGGCTGGACGTACACCAGGCCGTCCCCCTCGAAGCGGATCTGGAAGGCCTCGCCGCCGCCCTCGCCCATCAGGGTGCGGAAGTTCACCCCGGTCTGGAGGTGCTGCTGGAGGTTGCCCTGGTGCGCGATGTACGCGCCCGGGTCGACCTGGAGCGGGTACTGCGGGGTCACCCGCAGCACCACCGCCGGGCCGTCGGACATGATCGCCGCCTGGCCCGTGCCCTCCACCGTCGTGGTGAAGAGGCCGTTGCCGGTCGCGCCGCCGCGCAGACCCGTGAAGGTCGTGCCGGTCCGCAGACCCGCGTCCGTGCACAGGAGGTTGCTCGCCTCCACCCACAGCTTCTCGCCGTGCAGCGAGACGAGGTTGATCTCGGCGGCCCGGTCGGCGAACCAGCAGGTCCCCTGGCCGCGCACCTCCATCACCTCCATCTGCTCACCCGTGAGCCGGCGGGTCACCATGCCGCGCAGGCCCTCACCGCCGCCGCTCATCTTCTTGAACGCCATCTGGCCGTCGTAGGCGACCATCGAGCCGTTCTTCGCCTTGACGGCGTCGCCGGTCATGGAGACGGCGAGCACCCTGCTGCCCTGGAGTCGGAACGTTGCCACCCGAGGAAGGTACTGGGGACCCGGTCAAAGGAACAGCAAAGTCTCCGTGCACAATGGTCGGGCCCTTGTGCATCCGTTCACAAGATCGAACGAAGGTGACCCCCTCCGTGGACCTCAAGACCGCTTCCTCCCTCCACCGGCTCCGTCTCGTCTCCGCGCCGGAGGCCGTCTCGTTCCTGCTCCTGCTGCTCTGCTCGGTGCTCAAGCGGACGACGGACTTCAACGCGGTGCCGGTCATGGGCGCGATCCACGGCGTGCTGTTCATCCTGTACGTCCTCTTCTGGCTCGACGCCTGGAACCGCACCAAGTGGAGCTTCGGGACCGCCGCGCTGTACTTCGTCCTCTCGGTGCTGCCCCTGGGCGGCTTCTACGCCGAGCGGAAGCTGAAGCGCGAGGCCGAGAACGCGGTCATCGCCTCCCGTGCCCGCGCCGCGGCGGCCGAGGGTGCGGTGAAGGCGTGATCGTCGCGTTCTCCGTGACCCCGCTGGGTGTGGGGGAGGAGGTCGGCGAGTACGTCGCCGACGCCGTCAGGGTCGTCCGCGAGTCCGGGCTGCCGAACCGTACGGACGCGATGTTCACGTCCATCGAGGGCTCGATGGCAAAGCCTTGAGTACATAGACGTCGGATCGACGTTGCACGGGCGGGACGGGGCGCTACTCCGACCTCTACCGGGCGGCGCCCCGTCCGTTCCCTGACACGGGCGCTCGCGAGACGCACCGTGCGGGACTAACCCGCTCCCCCCTGGGCTTCCCCAAGAGCCGGAGGAGGAGCGGAGCTCTATTCGTCGCGAACGACGACCGCGACGTCCTCGTACCGACGGGCGAAGATGCCGTGCCCCGTGGCGCCCTTGTGGACCATGCAGTCGACGTCCGCCTTCGCCACGTCGGCCGTCGGTTCGACCTCCCACGTGCAGTCGGGATTCAGGCAGCGCGCGGTGACGGTGACTTCGGAATCCGGGTGCCGGGTGATTCGGTGGGTGACGAAGCGCATGACGGACTTGATCGTCACGGCTCCACCACCGGTACGGGGGTAGTGAAGATGCGAACCCGCGTCATCTCGTCGGAGGTCGGCTGACGAAGCGTCTCGGGCGCTACCGTCCACTCACGTCCGCCACCCGGTGGCGGAGGAAGACGCTCCCTTCGTACCGGTCGACTACACGGCCAATACGACCGTTCTCGTCGACCGCATACCGACTCTTGGCCGGCTGCCACTGCTCTTCCGGCATTTCGCACCGTCCCCTCACGTCCCCTGAGAGTCGCGCAGTGCGTTGGGGCGGGGGAACCACGTACACAACCCACTTCGGGACGTCCTGAAGGCTGTAGAACGTCCCTAGCGACGTCTCACGTCATAGGGAGAGACTTCATGCAGAACGAGCGTCTTCGGGTGGTCATGACCACGGGAGGATGGACCCATGCGTCGCTTTCGAGCGCCGTCGGAGTTGATCCGAAGAGCGTAGAACGCTGGGTGAATCTAGGCAGGACGCCCCGGTCGGGGTGCGGCGCTCAAAGCCGCTGAGGCACTAGGTGAAGACGTGCACGCACTCTGGCCGGCGCTGCGTCAGGCCCGAAGCGCCCGAGCCATAAGCCCCGAACTCGTCGCGGTATACGACCAACGCGCCGACCTTCCCGTGTCAACGTTCGTCGACCTGATCGCACCTGCGCGTGTGCACGTTGGCATCCTCGTCCACGCCGCTGTGTTCCTCCACGAGGCGTATCCGCGGCTGAACGAGCTACTCAGGGAGCGCGCTGCCGACGGCTGCCGGATCCGGATCGCCGTTGGCGACGCCGACAGTGAGAATGTCCAACAGCGCGGGCAGGAAGAGCGGTTCGGTCACGGCATTGAGTCGCGGTGCCGACTGGCGCTCATGCACTACCGATCGCTGATCGGGGTGCAGAACGTCGAGATCCGGACGCACGGAACGACGCTCTACAACAGCATCTATCGCGCTGATGATCAGTGCCTCGTCAACGCCCACGTTTGGGGTGCCAACGCATACGCCGCGCCCGTGTGGCACCTCCGCCGGAGCGGCGATGGCGGGATGTTCGACACCTACGCCCAGAGCTTTGACGCCGTGTGGGACACAGGCGCTCCCGTGGCAGGCTGACGTCATGGCCCGCCGCGAGTACTACGACGATCCGAGCGCCCCGAAGCCGAACAGCATGGTGGTGGCTGCTTCCGCCTTCGTCACCGACGACGAGGGCCGCATCCTCCTCCAGCGTCGTGCTGACAGTGGCCTGTGGGCGCTTCCCGGGGGCGGGATGGAGCTGAGTGACAGCCTCCCCGGAACAGCCGTCCGGGAGGTCAGGGAAGAGACCGGGCTCGACATCGAAGTGACCGGCCTCGTCGGTACGTACACGGACCCTCGTCACATCATCGAGTACAGCAACGGGGAGGTCCGGCGCCAGTTCAACGTGTGCTTCAAGGCGCGCGTCGTCGGCGGGATGCTGACGATCTCCGACGAGTCGACAGAGCTGCGCTTCGTTCCGCCGGCCGACGTCGACGAGCTGCCTATGCATCACACTCAACGGCTGCGCGTACAGCACGCGTTGGAGGATCGGGCGGATCCGTACCTTGGCTGACCAAACAGGGAAGCCCAGCGCCCGCATGTGACGCCGCCACGCGCGGCCGTGCTGAGGGGTGCAGTAGCGCTTCAGCCGGCCGGCGCCAACTTTCTGCGGGACGTCGGCGCCGCAGTGTGCGCACGGCGTCGGCTGAAGGTCGAGACGGTGGAGCGGCACCTCGGCGCCTGACGCCGACCCGTTCCGCACGACCGGAGACCGGGGGCTTCCGTCGTGGCCGAGCTCCCGTACCCGCTGGCGCCGCCCACTGGCGCCGGCGCTGAGCGTTCCGCGGCCTCCGTTGCTTCCCACGTCGACTCCGCGTGGCCCGCCGGCCTCGACTTCCCGGCCTCCATCGGCACCGCGATCCGGGCCGTGGCCAACGGACGAGTCAGTTCACCGGGCAGCACCGGGCCGTACGGAATCCACGTAACGGTGGACCACGGCGGAGGCCTGTCCTCCCTGTACGCCCACCTGTCGCAGACTCGATGGCCATGTCCCGGCAGGGTGCGGCGCCTACAGCCGGCTCGCCGGTCGGCTCACGGAACCGGACCCGGTGGCCTACACGGTGCAGTACCGCAGTCTGCTCGCGAACGAGCCGCACCGCGTACGAGCCGTCCTCCTCATGTGCCTCGCACCGGTCCTCTCGGCCGTCCTCCTGGCCTGTCTCGTCTGGCCGAGCCACTGGACCGTCCGCGAGGGCGGCGAGGAATGGCTCGTCCACCTCGACACCGTGATGCCGGTGTCGATCGGCCTCATCTGCTTCTTCATGCTGGTGAACGTCACGTCGATCGCCCACGCCACGATGGTCGCCCGCGACCCGATACCCGTGTACGCCGAAGAGGGTACCCACGTCGCCTTCCTCACCACCTACGTCCCGGGCAAGGAACCTCTCTCCATGGTCCGCGGCACTCTCGAAGGCGCCACCCTGCTGCGGCACGACGGCCCGCTCGACGTCTGGCTCCTCGACGAGGGCGACTCCGACGACGCCAAGGCGCTCTGCGCCGAACTCGGCATCCGCCACTTCACCCGCGCCGGCGTCCCCGAGTGAACCGGAAGAAGGGCCCGCACAAGGCGAGGACCAAGCACGGCAACTACAACGCATGGCTCGCTCTCCACGGCGACGACTACGACTACTTCGCCTCCGTGGAAACCCACCACGTCCCGCTCCCCGGCTTCCTGGAGCGGATGCTCGGCTACTTCCGCGACCCCGACGTCGCCTTCGTCGTCGGCCCGCAGGTGTACGGCAACTACACCGGCATCGTCACCAAGGCCGCCGAGTCGCAGCAGTTCCTCTTCCACGCCCTCATCCAGCGCGCCGGGAACCGCTACCACGCGCCCATGTTCGTCGGCACGAACAACGTCGTCAGGATCTCCGCCCTCCAGCAGATCGGCGGCCTGTACGACTCCGTCACCGAGGACATGGCCACCGGCTTCGAACTGCACCGCAGGAGGAACCCGCGCACCGGCCACTTCTGGCGCTCCGTCTACACCCCCGACGTGCTCGCCGTGGGCGAGGGCCCGGCCTCCTGGACCGACTTCTTCACCCAGCAGCTCCGCTGGTCCCGGGGCACGTACGAGACGATCGTCAAGCAGTTCTGGAAGGCGCCCCTCCGTACCCCGCCGGGCCGCCCCGGCACTGGCCGTCCGAGTCGCCGGGGCGCTTGATCCACAGATACGCGTCGACCAGACCGTCCCCGGTCCGGTCCGTCGGCGGTACGCCGAGCGCCCGGCCCGGCGGATTGCACCAGGACTCCTCCCGGTCACCCGGGAGGGGGCCGTCGCCGTTGCGACTGGTGTCCACCGTGAAGTGGGTGCCGCCGAGCAGCCCGGAGAGGTTCGGGCCGAAGCCCCGCGCGATGTCGTTCGTCTGGAAGTTGGAGACGTTCAGCGAGAAGCCGTCCGCGCGGGCGACCCCGGCCCGCCGCAGCGGCTCCACCAGCTTCCCGGGGTCGTCGATCCAGGCCGGATTGCCCCCGTCCAGATAGACCCGGGTCCGCGGCTGCCGCTTCAGCCGCTCGATCGCCTCCGTGAGCAGCTGGTAGCGCTCGTCGTGGTACTGCGCCGGGGTGCAGCCGTCCATCATGTGCGGCACCGCGTCCGGCTCCAGGACCACGATCGCGGAGGAGTCCCCGAGGGCCGTCGCGAAGGACTCGATCCAGTTCCGGTAGGCCTGCGCGTCGTGCGAGCCGCCCGCCGAGTACATCCCGCAGTCGCGGTGCGGGATGTTGTACGCCACGAAGACGGCCGTACGGTTCTGGGCCGCCGCGCCCCGCACCGCCCGGGTGATCTCCGGCACCGGGTCGTCACCCGCGGGCCAGTCCGCGACCGGCTGGTCCGCGATCCGCTTCAGGACGCGGGCGTCCTCGGTCCTGCCCTGCGCCTCGTACCGGCGGACCTGCTTCGCCGCGTCGCTCTCCGGGTCGACCCAGAACGGCGCCCCGCTCGCGGGGGCCGCGGCCTCGCCGCGCGTGGACGGCGGGCCGACCGGGCCCTTCGGGGACTCGTCCTCACCGCACCCGGCCAGGAGCGGCGCGGAGACGAGCACCAGGGCGACGGCGGTGACGGTGCGGCGGGACATCCGGCCCCCAGAGTCGGGTACGAGGCGGTGCGAAACCGTACGTGGGGCGACAATCCGGGTCATCGTGACACGAGGGTCAGCCGGCGTCGGGCTGCGACACCGCGATGCCCAGCGGGGTCCGCTCGTACAGCACCTGGTGGCCGTACCGCCGGGAGGTCAGCAGACCGGCGTCCCGCAGCACCGCGAGGTGCGCGGAGACGGAGGAGGCGGCCCTGCCGAGGAGATGGGCGAGCGCCGTGGTCCCCATCGGCTCGGCCAGGGCGCACAGGACATCGGCCCGGACCGGCCCCAGAAGCCGCCCGAGGGCCTCCGGCGTACGCTCCCGGGGCTCGGCCCACAGCCCGCCGATCCCGCGCGCCGGATACGCCACGGTCGGCTGCCACGGCGGGTCGAAGCCGCTCACCACGTCCGGCCAGGTGAACACCGACGGCATGAGGACGAGCCCCTGCCCGTCCAGCGGGCGGTCGTGCTCCCCGGCGTAGGCGACCCGCAGGGTGGCCGTCTCCGCCGCCCAGTCGAAGGCCGGGTGCAGCTCGTTCAGGAGCCGTTCGAGCCCGCCCTCGGCGAGCCTGCGCGAGTGGTACGCCACGTCCGCCTCCAGGAGCGCGCGCAGCCGGGGCCACTCGGGGGCGATCAGCGCCTCCCAGGCCGCCTCCAGAAGCACCGTCAGCCGCCGTACGCCGTCGGCCGGATCGGCCAGCAGCCGCCGCCCCTCCTCCGTCGCGGCGGCCCCCGGCGTCTCGGCGAGCGCCCGCTCGAAGTCCACGAGCGCCAGGGCCGGATCGGTCTCCCGTACGGCGGCGATCTCCTCGTCGAAGGTGGCGACGGGCCCGAGCGGCGGCGGATAGAGGAAGTCCGGGCTGTGCCCGCGCAGCGGCATCAGGAGCTGGAGCGGCCCGAGGTCGAGCCCCCGCGTGGCGCCCGCGATCCGCCGCAGCCACGGCAGGTGGTAGCCCTGCTTCCCCGGCCGGGCGAGGACCCGCACGGCGGAGTGGGTCTCCCAGAGCGGCGAGATCGCGAACCGGATGCGCAGCGGGTCGGCCTCGCCGAAGCGCAGATGGTACGGCACGGGCGGCCCTCCCCGGACAGAAGATTCGGCTGGACCCGAAAGTCTAGGGCGGGCCCGTTCCCCGCGGCAGGCTGCGTCCATGCCCGAGAACGACACCCGGGCGCCGGCACCGGCGCCCGCGCACGACCCTGCCCACGGAAGCGCCCCGGCCGGGGCGCCCGTACCCGGGGAGGCACCCGCGCCCCCGCCCGTACTCGGGGAGGCACCCGCGCCCCCGCCCGTACTCGGGGAGGCACCCGCGCCCGCGCCCGTACCCGGGGAGGCGCCCGCGCCCGCGCCCGTACCCGGGGAGGCGCCCGCGCCCCCGCCCGTACCCGGGGACGCACCCGCGCCCGGCTACCGGGCCGTCTTCCGCGTCCGCGAGTTCCGGTTCGTCTTCGTGGCGCATCTCTTCTCGCTGCTCGGCGTCGTCGTCAGCGAGCTGGCGCTCACCGTGCTCGTCTACGACCTCACCCGCTCCCCGCTGCTCTCCTCCCTCACCTTCGCCCTCGGCTTCCTCCCCTACCTCGTCGGCGGCACCCTCCTCGCCGGCCTCACCGACCGCCTCCCGCCCCGTCGCCTCCTCGTCGTCTGCGACCTCGTCTGCGCCGCCTGCGTCGCCGTGATGACCGCCCCCGCCACCCCCGTCGCCCTGCTGCTCGCGCTGCGCTGCGCCATCGCCGTCGTCTCCCCCGTCTTCAACGGCACCCGGATGGCGACCCTCGCCGACATCCTCGGCGAGGGCGACCTCTTCGTCCTCGGCCGCTCGCTCCTGCGGATCGTCTCCCAGAGCGCCCTGCTCACCGGCTTCGCCGTGGGCGGTGTCCTGCTGACCGTCGTCCCGCCGCGCGGCGCGCTCGCCGTCACCGCCGTCACCTTCCTCGTCTCCGCGCTGCTGCTGCGCCTCGGCACCGCCCGCCGGCCCGCCAGGGGCGCCGGGAAGACGGCCGCGGGCGGGCTCGCCGGCACCTGGGCGGTGCTGCGGAACCGGCGGGTGCGCGCCCTGATGCTGATGTTCTGGGTGCCGCCGCTGTTCGCCGTCGTACCGGAGGCGCTGGCCGCCCCGTACGCCGACGAGATCGGTGTCTCCACGGCCGCGCTCGGCCTGCTCATGTGCGCGCTGCCGGTCGGCACGATCGTGGGCGAGCTGTTCGCCGGGTCCTTCCTGAGCGCCGCGACCCGCTCCCGGATCGTGCTGCCGCTCGCCGTCACCGGGGTGCTGCCCTATCTGCTGTACGGCCCGAAGCCCGGCGTCGCCCTCGCGGCCGTCGCGCTCTTCCTGGCGGGTGCCACCGGTGCGTACACCCTCGGTCTCGACGCCTGGTTCGTCGCCGCCGTCCCCGAGGAGACCCGGGGGAGGGCGATGACCCTGATGACGGCGGGCATGATGACCGTCCAGGGCGTCGGGATGGCCGGGGCGGGGGTCGCGGCCGAGTTCGTCCCCGTGCACACGGTCGTCGCGGGTACGGGGGTGCTCGGCACGCTCTGCCTGCTGGCCGCCGCGGCCGAACTGAGGGCGGCCGGGGCGACCGAGGGACGAGACAGGGCTGTCCGGCATGTTGCCCATGGGTAAGGTCGACGCGTGCCGAAGCCGCTCAGTCTCCCCTTCGACCCCATCGCCCGCGCCGACGAACTCTGGCAGAAGCGCTGGGGCCCGGTCCCCTCGATGGCCGCCATCACCTCGATCATGCGGGCCCATCAGATCCTCCTCGCGGAGGTGGACGCCGTCGTCAAGCCGTACGGGCTGACCTTCGCGCGGTACGAGGCCCTGGTGCTGCTGACCTTCTCGAAGGCCGGCGAGCTGCCGATGTCCAAGATCGGCGAGCGGCTGATGGTCCACCCCACCTCGGTGACCAACACGGTGGACCGGCTGGTGAGGTCCGGTCTGGTCGACAAGCGCCCCAACCCGAACGACGGCCGCGGCACCCTCGCGACCATCACGGAGAAGGGCCGCGAGGTGGTCGAGGCGGCGACCCGCGACCTGATGGAGATGGACTTCGGGCTCGGCGCGTACGACGCGGAGGAGTGCGCGGAGATCTTCGCGATGCTGAGGCCGCTGCGGGTGGCGGCGGAGGACTTCGACGAGGGCTGACCCGCGCGAAGATCGCCCGGAACGTGCGGTTACGCTCGACGGCATGAAATCCAGCGTGCTGACCCGCTACCGCGTCATGGCCTACGTCACCGCCGTCATGCTGCTCATCCTGTGCGCGTGCATGGTGGCCAAGTACGGCTTCGGCGTCGGCGAGGACCTGACCTTCGCGGTCTCCCAGCTCCACGGTGTCCTCTACATCATCTACCTCGTCTTCGCCTTCGACCTGGGCTCCAAGGCGAAGTGGCCGTTCGGGAAGCTCCTGTGGGTGCTGGTCTCCGGCACCATTCCGACCGCCGCGTTCTTCGTCGAGCGCAAGGTCGTCGCCGAGACGCTTCCGCTGGTCAGCGGCGCGCAGCCGGAGCCGGTCAAGGCCTGACCCCCCACCTCCGCACATATGTGCGGAGGTTTGCCGTCGACATTTACTAGGACGTCCTAGTAAATTCGAAGCATGGACGCTGACGCCATCGAGGAAGGCCGCCGTCGCTGGCAGGCCCGTTACGACAAGGCCCGCAAGCGGGACGCCGACTTCACCACGCTCTCCGGCGACGCCGTCGAGCCGGTCTACGGCCCCCGGCCCGGGGACACCTACGAGGGGTTCGAGCGCATCGGCTGGCCCGGCGAGTACCCCTTCACCCGGGGACTCCACTCGACCGGCTACCGGGGCCGGACCTGGACCATCCGCCAGTTCGCCGGCTTCGGCAACGCCGAGCAGACCAACGAGCGCTACAAGATGATCCTGGCCGCCGGCGGCGGCGGCCTCTCCGTCGCCTTCGACATGCCCACGCTCATGGGCCGCGACTCCGACGACCCGCGCGCCCTCGGCGAGGTCGGCCACTGCGGTGTCGCCATCGACTCCGCCGCCGACATGGAGGTCCTCTTCAAGGACATCCCGCTCGGCGACGTGACGACCTCCATGACGATCTCCGGGCCCGCCGTCCCGGTCTTCTGCATGTACCTGGTCGCCGCCGAACGCCAGGGCGTCGACCCGGCCGTGCTCAACGGCACGCTCCAGACCGACATCTTCAAGGAGTACATCGCGCAGAAGGAGTGGCTCTTCGAGCCCGAACCCCATCTGCGTCTCATCGGCGACCTCATGGAGCACTGCGCGCGGGGCATCCCCGCGTACAAGCCGCTCTCCGTCTCCGGCTACCACATCCGCGAGGCCGGGGCGACGGCCGCGCAGGAGCTCGCGTACACCCTCGCCGACGGCTTCGGCTACGTCGAGCTGGGCCTGAGCCGCGGCATGGACGTGGACGTCTTCGCCCCCGGCCTCTCCTTCTTCTTCGACGCGCACCTCGACTTCTTCGAGGAGATCGCCAAGTTCCGCGCCGCCCGCCGCATCTGGGCCCGCTGGATGAAGGAGGTCTACGGCGCCAAGACCGACAAGGCCCAGTGGCTGCGCTTCCACACCCAGACCGCCGGTGTCTCCCTCACCGCCCAGCAGCCCTACAACAACGTCGTCCGCACCGCGGTGGAGGCCCTCTCCGCCGTCCTCGGCGGCACCAACTCCCTCCACACCAACGCCCTCGACGAGACCCTCGCGCTCCCCAGCGAGCAGGCCGCCGAGATCGCGCTCCGCACCCAGCAGGTGCTGATGGAGGAGACCGGCGTCGCCAACGTCGCCGACCCGCTCGGCGGCTCCTGGTACGTCGAGCAGCTCACCGACCGCATCGAGGCCGACGCCGAGAAGATCTTCGACCAGATCAGGGAGCGCGGGCGCCGCGCCCACCCGGACGGGCAGCACCCGATCGGCCCGATCACCTCCGGCATCCTGCGCGGCATCGAGGACGGCTGGTTCACCGGCGAGATCGCCGAGTCCGCCTTCCAGTACCAGCGGTCCCTGGAGAAGGGCGACAAGCGGGTCGTCGGCGTCAACGTCCACCACGGCTCCGTCACCGGCGACCTGGAGATCCTCCGGGTCAGCCACGAGGTCGAGTGGGAGCAGGTCCGGGTCCTCGGCGAGCGCAAGGAGCGCCGCGACGACGCCAAGGTCCGCGCCTCCATCGACGCGATGCTGGCCGCCGCCCGGGACGGCTCCAACATGATCGTCCCGATGCTGGAGGCCGTACGCGCCGAGGCGACCCTCGGCGAGATCTGCGACGCGCTGCGCGACGAGTGGGGCGTCTACACGGAGCCGCCGGGCTTCTGACCCCCCACAGGTGAAAAGGGCGGTACGGGATCTCCCGTACCGCCCCCTCGCGGTGCGCGGCGGTACGGGGGACTCCCGTACCGCCTCATGCATGGGCGGCTACCTCGCCGCCGAGCCCAGCACCTTCGTCGGGGTGATCCGGACCGCCACCCGGACCTTCTCCGGCGGCAGGTCCAGATACTCCTGGCCGCCGCCCTCGCCCTCGTACTTCTCCGCGAGCGCCACCGCCAGCGCGCGGCCGGTGTCCTCGGCGACCGTCGCCGTCCCCCGTATCTCCGCGTACAGCTCCGGGTCACGGCGGTCGTGGACGGTGAGGCTGACCCGGGCGTCGGCCCGGATGTTCTTGATCTTGCGGCGGCCCTCCTGGCTGGAGATCAGCAGGTCGTCGCCGTCGCGGCCGACCCACACGACCGAGGTCTGCGGGGAGCCGTCGGGCTGGATCGTGGCCAGCACGGCCGGGTTGACGTCGTCGAGCAGCGCGCGGACGGTGTCGTTCAGCCGGACGCCGTCCCGCTCGGGGTTCTGCTGTTCAGTGATCACGGCCGCCACGCTAGGGGGCTGCCGCCGATCGGACCAGACCGGCAGGGACACCCGCTAGCCGTGCGCGGCCACCGCGCCCAGACCGCCCACGAGCAGGGCCGACAGCCGCGCCACCCACGGCTCGTCGACCGGCTCCGCGCTCACCAGGGCGCGGTGCACCACGGCGCCCGCGACGACGTCGAAGATCAGGTCGTCGATGGCGTCGACCGCGACCGGGTCGCGGTCCTCCGGGAGTTCGCCGCGCTGCTGCGCCCGCTTCCGGCCCGCGAGGACGAGCCGCTTCTGCCGGTCGACGATCGAGGCGCGGATGCGTTCGCGCAGCGGTTCGTCGCGGGTCGACTCCGCCACCACCGCCATCAGCGCCGTCTTGGTCTCGGGGCGTTCCAGGAGCGCCGCGAACTGGAGGACGACATGCTCGATGTCGGCCTGGAGGGAACCCAGGTCGGGCAGTTCGAGTTCGTCGAAGAGGACGGCGACGGCGTCCACCACGAGTTCGTTCTTGTTGGCCCAGCGGCGGTACAGCGTCGTCTTCGCAACCCCGGCCCGGCCGGCGACGTCCCCCATCGTGAGCTTGGACCAGCCCAGCTCGACCAGGGCCGCGCGGGTCGCCTCCAGGATGGCCGCGTCGGCCTCGGTGGAGCGGGGGCGCCCGGTGCGGGGGCTGCGAGAGGGGTTGGTGCGGCTACACATGGAGGTCGACCATACCCGCCGGTAGGTATGGCGCCAGGGGCCCGGCGTGTGAGCCAGTTCACGGCGCGGATGCGGTCCGCGCCCTCCCGTCGGATCCCCCCGGACAGTTACGCTACGACCTGTAGCGAAAGGCATTGAGCGGCCTGAGCGACAACCATGGCGCCGGGTGGGGACCCGGTGCGAGAACGAAGACGAAGAACCGTGTCGCCCCACGTCTCGCACACCGGCGGGAGACGTGCGGACGGCACGGTTCAGCCATGACTTACCGGTTACGCGCGCGGAAGGGGGAGGATGTACGCATGCAGCCCCGAAACATGTCCATGAGCGGCGTCGTCGACCTCGCCGCGGTGAAGGCGGCCGGAGAGGCCAAGGCGAAGGCGGAGCAGACGCGCGCCGAAGCCGCCCGGCAGGGTGGTACCGCCGCCGTGCCCCCGTCCGCCCTGGTGATCGACGTCGACGAGGCGGGCTTCGAGCGCGATGTGCTCCAGCGCTCCGCCGAGGTCCCGGTCGTCCTCGACTTCTGGGCCGAGTGGTGCGAGCCCTGTAAGCAGCTCGGCCCCCTTCTGGAGCGGCTCGCCGTCGAGTACGACGGCCGTTTCCTGCTCGCGAAGATCGACGTCGACGCCAACCAGATGCTGATGCAGCAGTTCGGCATCCAGGGAATTCCGGCCGTTTTCGCGGTGGTCGCCGGTCAGGCGCTGCCGCTCTTCCAGGGCGCGGTGCCCGAGGCCCAGATCCGCGAGACCCTCGACCAGCTGATCCAGATCGGCGAGGAGCGCTTCGGTCTGACCGGCATCGTCGTGGACGCCGGCGCCGAGGGGGCCGAGGGAGGTGCCCCCGCGCAGCCCGTGGGCCCGTACGACGCCCTGCTCGAAGCGGCCATGTCCGCGCTCGACGCGGGCGACCTCGCCGGCGCCGTCCAGGCGTACAAGAACGTGCTCGCCGACGACCCGGCCCACCCCGAGGCCAAGCTCGGTCTCGCCCAGGCCGAACTGCTCACCCGGGTGCAGGATCTGGACCCGACCGCCGTACGCAAGGCCGCCGCGGACGCCCCGGCCGATGTGGCGGCGCAGATCGCCGCCGCCGACCTGGATCTGGTGGGCGGACATGTGCAGGACGCCTTCGGGCGGCTCGTGGAGACCGTGCGGCGCACGGTGGGCGAGGACCGGGACGCGGCGCGGCTGCGGCTCCTGGAACTGTTCGAGGTAATCGGCTCCGACGACCCCCGTGTGACGGCGGCCCGGCAGGCTCTGGCCCGCGTGCTCTTCTGAGCCGGCCGGTGCCCGGTTCCGGACGTCCGATCGTCTGACGATTTGGCAGCAGGGTGACAAAAGGCGGCCGCGCTTTACCAAAACTTGGTAATCGCGGCCGCTGTTACTTGCAGTAAATCGAACCCGGTGTTCTGTCCGTTTTTCTGCGGCGATTCCATGACATTCCCCTCCACTCGAACGCACCCTGCGTGCCCGTTCGGTCCCGTCCCGCCATGGCGTGGTTATCCACCCGTTACTAGCCAGTAACGAACCCCCTTGTGCGAGGGCGCGGAATGGACCACGATCGGCGACGCTCGGTCCGAACCGCACCACCCCGGCAACAACCGGGACGCGGTGAAGGTCCCCACCGGGCGGACCGGTGTTCCGGCACCGGTCATGGACAGGGGGGTTCCCGCTCTTTCCGAACGGGGCCTGTCCGATCAGGCCGTGCTCCGTGGCGCGGCCCATGGTTGTCGCTCGGGGGTGATCGCCGGTGATGAGGACGCGCAACGCGCCGCCTGCCGTCTCGGCGCTCTCCTTCCCGAGGACGTAGCTCTTCTCCCATCCCTGGACGGGCCCCGGCCCTCCCGGAGATGTACGTCCGAGAAGGAGGAATTCTCATGCAGTCCCAGGTTCGTGGCGGGACCAGATGGAAGCGCTTCGCCTTCGTCATGGTCCCGAGTGTGGCCGCGACGGCCGCGATCGGCGTCGGTCTGGCCCAGGGTGCGCTCGCCGCGTCGTTCGCGATCTCCGGCCAGGAGTTCAAGGTCTCGACCGACAAGCTCGAGGGCACGGAGTTCGTGCAGTACGGCAGCGTCGCCAAGGGCAAGAAGCTGGACGGCACGCCGTTCGGTGCCCCGGTGGCGGTCTCCGGCTTCGACACGGCCAAGATCACCAACATGTGCCAGTCGGTCGTGACGCCGGTTCCGGTCCTGGGTGACGTCACCCTTCGCCTGGAAGCGGGCGGTGCCGCCGCCAAGTCCGGCGAGGACGCGGACAAGGTCATCGGCAAGGACCTGTACCTCGACGTCTCCTACCTGGAGGCCGACGCCGAGTTCAAGGCCATCGACATCGGTGTCGCGGCGGGCTCCCTGCCGAAGTACAAGGACGGCCAGGGCATCCAGCCCAACACCGAGGCCAACGAGAACGGCTTCGCGCAGCGCGCCGACAGCGTCACGCTGACCAACGTGAGGCAGAAGGCGTGGGCCACCACGGCCGCCACCTTCAAGCTCCCCGACCTGAAGCTGTCCCTGAGCCGGGGCACGGGCCAGGAGTGCTTCAAGGGCTGACCGAGCCCCTGGGTGTGGGGGGCCGCCGGGGGGCCCCCCCCCCCCCCGGGCGCGGCCCCCCCCCCCCCCCCCCGGAAAGCAACCACGCCGGCCGCGGACGGGTGGGGCAA